>NZ_JAKJEW010000150.1:0-344 GCF_022705245.1 Candidatus Skiveiella danica
GTGTTTCTCATGGTGTTTCAACTCCTGTGTATCGAGGTCAGGGCCGCACAAGGCCAGGCAATGCGCGGGCTCGGAGCGTGCAGAGAGGCCGGTTTGGGGGCCGTACTTGGGTTCCGATGCCCATCAGATGGGGTGCATCCGGCAAATACCAAACTGTCTAGTTCAGTAAATAGTCAGGCCCGTTGTGTACAGCCTTCCCGCCTGGACCTGGGGCTGCCAGCGGGCGTGGCGCAATGACCGCGCGGGCGATGTGGCGCGGTGTTCAACCAGACAATCGGGTCCTGATCGGCGACAATGCGCACCCCTCGCGGCCGCCAGCCGGTCCGCCGCGTCATCCAGTCGGG
>NZ_JAKJEW010000150.1:354-592 GCF_022705245.1 Candidatus Skiveiella danica
GAGCCGTAAAGATCTCGCCAACGCCATTCGTGCGCTGGCCATGGACGCGGTTGAAGCCGCGAAATCTGGACACCCGGGCATGCCGATGGGCATGGCCGACATTGCCGAGGTGCTGTGGAACGATTTCCTCAAGCACAATCCGGGCAATCCGAAATGGGCCAATCGCGACCGTTTCGTGCTGTCCAACGGCCACGGTTCGATGCTGATCTATGCCTTGCTGCATTTGAGCGGCTACGCC
>NZ_JAKJEW010000151.1:0-591 GCF_022705245.1 Candidatus Skiveiella danica
GCGCGCCATGCAGGGCGCGCTGGATGAGGCCCTGTACACCCCCTTGGCCACGCACCCCCAGGTGCGCCAGGCCAGCCCGGTGCTGGAGCTCACCGCCATGGCGCGCACCGCCAGCGGTGGCCCTGCGGCCCCGCTGCGCGTGCTGGGTGCCGACGCCCTGGTGCTGCCCGGCATGGCCCCCGCCCTCATGCCCCGGCCCTGGGATGGCAGCCAGCGGTTTGCGCTGTTCGAGCCCGCCACCGTGTTCCTCAACGCGGCGGCATTCCAGGCGCTGGGCCTGCCCACGCAGGCGGCACAGCCCGCCCCCACACTGATGCTGCAGGCGGGCAGCCAGAGCCATGTGGTGCGCGTGGCTGGCAGCGTGGCAGCCGGCGGCAGCGCCCTGGCCGTGATGGACCTGGGCGCCGCACAAGACCTGTTCGGGCGCGGCGGCGCGCTCAGCCGCATCGACCTGCGCCTGCAGCCCGGCACCGACCGCAGCGCCTTCGCGCAGGCGCTGCGCAGCCAGCCCTGGTGGCCCGCCCACGCCATGGCGGTGCAGCCGGGGGATGCCGCCGAGCGCATCAGCCTGCTGTCGCGCGCGTACCGCGT
>NZ_JAKJEW010000152.1:0-247 GCF_022705245.1 Candidatus Skiveiella danica
TTTCTTGCCGGCGAGGTCGCACAAGGAGGCGGCGGGCACGCCGTCGCCTTTGCCGCCCGGCACGTCCTGGATCTTCACGGTGTAGGCGCGGCCGCTGGCGTCGAGCAGCACCAGCGGGTGGATGGTGCGCGTTTCGATGACGGCGAATTCGGCATCGCCATCCTTCCAGGCGATGCTCGCCGGGTCGATGCCGTGGCCGTTGCGCGAGCGCAGGAAGCCATTCTTCGAGATCAGCAGCGTCACCGGC
>NZ_JAKJEW010000152.1:346-591 GCF_022705245.1 Candidatus Skiveiella danica
CGCCGATGATCAGCCGGCGCCGGGCGGTCTCGTCGGCCAGCAGCGCCTGCAACTGGCCTTGCTCCAGACGCAGCGCGTCGAGTTCGGCCTCGATCTTGATCTTCTCCAGTCGGGCCAGTTGGCGCAGGCGGATTTCCAGGATGTCCTCGGCCTGAATGTCGCTGAGCTTGAACTTGGCCATCAGGTCCTTCTTCGGCTCGTCCGACTCGCGGATCAGCTTGATGACCTTGTCGATGTTCAGGTAG
>NZ_JAKJEW010000153.1:0-334 GCF_022705245.1 Candidatus Skiveiella danica
ATATCGGTACGGGCGCGGCCTTCGAGAACGTCAGCAATGAACTGATCCTTCTCGTCCCACATACCCTGCACCCAGGTCTGCAGTTCGCGGCGATAGCCGGCGTCGCTCGCGTAATTGCCCTGCGCGAGCGACGCCGGTATTGGCAGTTCGCGCACCTGGACGACCACCTGTTCGAGCTTGCCGCAGAGCAGATCCCAGAAGGTCGGGATGCCCTTCGGGTAGACGATCGTGACATCGAGGTAGCTGCTGAAGCGGTCCCCCATGACCGCGAGCGCCATTGCCAGGCCGCCGACCTTCGGCTTCAGCAGATGACGGTACGGCGATTGCTGGCTGG
>NZ_JAKJEW010000153.1:344-587 GCF_022705245.1 Candidatus Skiveiella danica
CCTCGTCCCCTCGAGGAAATTGATGACCGAGGTCGGAATCATCCTGAAGCGCTCGCAAGATTTGCGCGTAGCGGCCAGGTCTTTTGCGAAGTCTCGGCCGCCGCCGCTGCGGCGCATGAACGGAAAATCGAGCGCCCACCAGGCCAGCCCCATGAACGGGACGTACATCAGCTCGCGCTTGAGGAAGAATTTGAGGAACGGAATCTTCCCGGCAAAGACCTTCTGGAGGACCAGGATATCGAC
>NZ_JAKJEW010000154.1:0-240 GCF_022705245.1 Candidatus Skiveiella danica
CCGTGTCGTGCCGAAACCTCACCAAGCGCTTCGGCGAGTTCACCGCCACCGACAACGTCAGCTTCGAGGTGCAAAAGGGCGAAATCTTCGGCCTGCTCGGCCCTAACGGCGCCGGCAAGTCCACCACCTTCAAGATGTTGTGCGGCCTGTTGAAACCAACTGCTGGCGAAGCGCATGTGGTGGGCCATGATCTGCGCCGCGCCACCGGCGCAGCCAAGAGCCGGCTCGGCTACATGGCGC
>NZ_JAKJEW010000154.1:300-584 GCF_022705245.1 Candidatus Skiveiella danica
TCGGCCGGCGTCTACGGACTGGAAGGCAACACCCGGCGCGAGCGCATTGCCGAGATGATCGAAACCTTCGATCTGGGCGACTGGCTGTCCGCCACGCCCGATTCCCTGCCGCTGGGCCACAAGCAGCGCCTGGCATTGGCTTGTTCGCTGATGCACCGGCCGCCCGTGCTGTTCCTAGATGAACCCACTTCGGGCGTGGACCCGATCACCCGGCGCGAATTCTGGACCCACATCAACGGACTGGCCCGCAAGGGCGTGACCATCATGGTCACCACCCACTTCAT
>NZ_JAKJEW010000155.1:0-232 GCF_022705245.1 Candidatus Skiveiella danica
AGTCGTCGAGCAGCGCACTGGTCTCGGGCGCGCCAGCCACGCCCAGGTAGGTGCCGTGCAGCTGCACGCCGGAGTGCACGCCGTCGTCGGCCAGCAGGCCTCGGCCCATAAAGGTTGTGAGCACGGGCAACTGCAGGCGGCGCGCCAGTTCGGCCACGCGCGCCTCGATGCCGAAGCGCCGCACCTCCACGTCCACCACCAGCACCGGGCGCTGGGCGGCCTGGATGCGCGC
>NZ_JAKJEW010000155.1:329-584 GCF_022705245.1 Candidatus Skiveiella danica
GCGTCATGTCGCGCGGCACCTCGATCAGCACGGGCTGCGACAGCTCCAGGCAGTTGCGCAGCACGCGGGCAATGTCCTTGGGCGCCGTCTCGGGGTTGGACAGGCGCACCTGGTCGCAGGTGATCTCGCTGAAGATGCGCCACTGCGAATCGATGTGGCGCACCTGGTGGTGCAGCACCAGGCCCGAATGCGCCTCCACCTCGCCGGGGCAGCCGGCCAGGATGACCAGCGGAGAGCGCTCGGCATAGGCGCTGG
>NZ_JAKJEW010000156.1:0-285 GCF_022705245.1 Candidatus Skiveiella danica
CCACCGCCCTGCCCGACACCCTGTGCCACCTGAACGGCGAAACGCTGCCCCTGCGCGACGCCAAGATCTCGGTGCTGGACCGGGGCTTCATCTTTGGCGACGGCATCTACGAGGTGATCCCGGTCTACGGCCGGCGCTGCTTCCGCTTCGACGAACACATGGCCCGCCTGGCGCGCAGCCTGGACAAGCTGCGCATCCCCAACCCGCACAGCCGCGACGGCTGGCTGGCGCTGGTGCGTGAACTGGTGGCCGCCCAGCCGGCCGACGACCAGCTGGTCTACATCG
>NZ_JAKJEW010000156.1:333-583 GCF_022705245.1 Candidatus Skiveiella danica
CACGCCGGCGTGGCCTGCGTCACCGCGCGCGATTTCCGCTGGGAGCGCGGCGACATCAAGAGCGTGTCGCTGCTGGGCAACGTGCTGGCGCGGCAGATCTCGGCCGACCATGGTGCGCTGGAGACGGTGATGTTCCGCGACGGCTGGCTGACCGAGGCATCGGGCAGCAATGTGTGGGTGGTGCATGAAGGCGCGCTGCTGGGCCCGCCCAAGAGCGGCCATGTGCTGGAAGGCATCCGCTACGACCTGC
>NZ_JAKJEW010000157.1:0-298 GCF_022705245.1 Candidatus Skiveiella danica
CGAACTCGGCGACACCCTGGACCTGATTGAGTCGCTGGCGCCCGCCCTGGTGATCCCGGGGCATGGCCGCCTGTTTGCCGATGTGCCGGCGGCCATCGCCTACGCCCGCGAGCGCCTGCGGGGCTTCGTGAACGACCCTTCGCGGCACACCCGGCACGCGGCCAAGGTGCTGCTGAAGTTCAAGCTGCTGGAGCTGCAACGCCTGCCGCTGGGCGACTTTCTTGCCTGGGCGCGGGCGACGCCCTATTTCGGCCTGATGGCGCAGCAGCACTTCCCGCAGGTGCCGTTGGGGCCCTGG
>NZ_JAKJEW010000157.1:308-583 GCF_022705245.1 Candidatus Skiveiella danica
CGGCAGTCATTGACGACGGTGTGATCGCCAACGCCGGCTGAGGCGATGGGGTTCTAGCGAAGCAAAAAGTTGCCGCGCCCGTCGATCGCTGCCGGCGCGTCGGTGCCGGTTTCGTCTTTCAGGTCCACGCCCGAGAGCTGTCGCTGGCGGGCCTGGTTCAGCAGGTAGCCCAGTTTGAAAGCCGCCTCGTCATAGCCCAGGCCGGCCGGGCGCACGTTGGAAATGCAGTTTCGGCTGGCGTCGGTCAGCCCGACGCGCGGCATCCAGGTCAGGTA
>NZ_JAKJEW010000158.1:0-581 GCF_022705245.1 Candidatus Skiveiella danica
TGGGGCGATGCGCTGCCTGCATTCGTCGACCACAACCCGCAACTGGCCGATGTGCCCTACCTGGCTGACGTGGCCCGCGTGGAGTGGGCGTTGCACCGCGCCGCCGGTGTGCCCGATGCCGCCGCCGATCCCGCGTCGTTCGCGATGTTGACCCAGGCGGACCCTGCCACCTTCACCCTGCGTCTGGCCCCGGGCACGGCGGTGATCACCAGTGATTGGCCCGTGGCCAGCCTGGTGACAGCGCACCTGCATGAGGATCCCTCCTTGGCCGTCGCCGCCGGGCGGGTCCAGGCGCGCGCGGCCGAATGCGCGAGGGTATGGCGACAGGGATTGCGCCCGCGCATTGCCGCCTGTACGCGTGCCGAAGCGGCCTTGTTGCAGGCCGTGGTGCGCGGCCGTTCGCTGCTGGCGAGCCTGAATGAGGCCCTCGCCGTCGATACCGGTTTCGATCTCGGTCAGTGGCTGCCGGACGCCGTGACCCAGGGCCTGGTGCTCGGCACCGGGCCGCTTGAATCCACCCCCTGAACCCCGAGAACCACCATGTCCAGCTACCCTCTCCTGCAGCGCGGCGTGTCCCTGTG
>NZ_JAKJEW010000159.1:0-255 GCF_022705245.1 Candidatus Skiveiella danica
TTCTGTACCGCAACCTGCCCGACCTACCAACTGCTCGGTGATGAACTCGATGGCCCGCGCGGTCGTATCTACCTGATCAAGCAGGTGTTGGAGGGCAAGGCGGTGACGGAGAAGACCCGCCTCCATCTCGACCGCTGCCTGACCTGCCGCTCGTGCGAAACGACCTGCCCGTCCGGCGTCAAGTACAGCCATTTGCTCGACATCGGCCGCCAGGTGGTCGAGGACAAGCTGCCGCGCAAGGGCGGCGAGGCGCTG
>NZ_JAKJEW010000159.1:341-578 GCF_022705245.1 Candidatus Skiveiella danica
GCCGATAAGCTGGCGCTGGAAGTGGCGGGAGCAGCCCGGCCGTGGCCGGCCAAATCTGGGCATCCACGGCGGATGCTGGCGCTGGCCGGATGCGTGCAGCCGGCGCTGGCGCCCAACATCAACGCCGCCGCGGCGCGTGTGCTCGACCGGCTGGGTATCGAGTTGTTCGAGGAAAGCCTGGCCGGCTGTTGTGGCGCCGTGCGTTTCCATCTGAATGACCAGGCTGCGGCCAAGGAC
>NZ_JAKJEW010000015.1:0-100893 GCF_022705245.1 Candidatus Skiveiella danica
TGCGATCCGCACAGTCCCTGGCAACGTGGCACCAACGAGAACACCAACGGACTGGTGCGTCAGTACCTGCCCAAGGGCACCGACCTGTCTGGCTACAGTCAGGAGCAACTCGATGCCATCGCCGACGAGATCAACAACAGGCCTCGTAAAACCCTCGGATGGGCCTCGCCCATTGAGGTCTATCGCGCTTATCTGGGAAAACTGGCCAATGACTCACCGGCTATCCAGTAAGCTCCCACTGTTGCACTTGGATTTGAGACCGCCCAGCGTGGAATGGTCACAGTTTGCTATCAAACAAGAAGTTCCTTCAGACTGCCTCTCGCGGCACAAAGTCGCTCACATGGCCAGCATCGTCAAAGCGCACCTGGCAGGCCAGCGTCATGCGTTGGCGCAGGCGCAACCGGGCACGCTGCACGCGCGACTTGGCTGCGCTCAAGCTCAGGCCCGCGTGGCGGGCGTACTCGGCCTGCGACACGCCTTGCAGGTCGCATTGGGTAATGGCCTCACGATCCTCAGGGCTCAGTTCGGAGAGCACACGCGGAAGGCAGGCTGTCAGCGTTTCAACCGTGTCGGCCTCGTCAACGGGGGCGCACAGGTCGGCGGGCAGTTCCACCGTGTCGCGCGCCACGCGCAGGCGGTCGGCCAGGGTGTTGCGCGCCACCGCAAACAGCCAGGCGCGGGCGTTGTGCACCGAGCAGAAGCGCTCCCCTTGGCGCAGCGCCTTGAGAAACAGGTCCTGCAGCAGGTCATCGACCTCGGCGGCATTGGCCAACCGGTGGCGCGCCCAACCGCGAAGCTCGGGCTCGTGCTGGCTCCAGGCGGTGGTCAGGCAATTCATCGAAAGTCCATTCAGATCCAGGCAGCTTGAAGACTCAGATACATTCTCCGCTCAAATCCGCAACGCCTGACCCCTGAGGAGATCTCGATTGACGACCATGCCCGCACTCCTGATCACAGTCACGCTGACGGGGCTGTTGATGTCAATGGCAAGCGCGCAGACCTCGACAAACCCTGAACCCGACGCACAGTTGCGCGCGCTGCTGGCAACGCCCGGCGACCCGGCGCGTGGCAAGAAGGCATTTGCGACTTGCGAGGGTTGTCACCGGAAGAATGCGTCGGGCCGCAGCGATGGCACCATTCCGCGCCTGACGGGCCAACACGCCAGCGTCGTCGTCAAGCAGGTGCTCGACATCCGCGCGGGCCGGCGCAGCAACCCCTCGATGCAGCCCTTTGTCGTGGACCCGGCGTTCACCATGACCCACCTGGTCGACATTGCGGCCTACCTGCAGGCGCTGCCGTTCGAAGGAAGTATCGGCAAGGGCCCAGGCACCGACCTGGCCCGAGGCAAGGAACTTTATGAGCGGGACTGCGCCGCATGCCATGGGGCCAGCGGCCAAGGCGATGCGGCCAAGTTCTATCCCATGGTCTCGGCGCAGCACTACCGCTACCTGTTGCGCGAGGTGATCGCGATCCGCGACGGCAGCCGGGGCAACTCCAACGCCGAGATGGTCAAGGTGGTCAAGCCCTACACCCCGGCGGAGATTGAGGCCGTGTCGGACTACATGTCCCAGATGGCGCCGCCCAAGCCCTGACAAACGGTCGCCGGAACGACCGCCGGCCGTGATGACGGATCAGTGGGTCGTCAGCGCGCCCGTCTGCAGGCGCACAAAGCGCTCGGTCAGCGTGGCCAGTACCCGGTAGAACGGGGTCTCGGCACCGGCCTGCAGTGCGGCGGCAAAGGGTCCGATCCAGGCACCCAGGTGCTCATCCAGGAAGCGCTGCTGCAGTTGTTCGAAGGTGGCGAGCGTTTCGCTGTCGCCGGCCTGGCGCGCCTGGTTCTGCGTGAACGCCAACAGGTAAAGGAACTCCAGCTCCACTGCGATGTGATCCGGCAGTTCCTGAAACTCGTCATCGATGTCAAAACCACCCTCGCCGTAGATCGCCAGCACCGCCGGGGGCGGGTTGTCCTCAGCCGGCGCTTGGGCGGGTAACCAGCAGGACCCGTAGGGCTTGGCGAGCGCATCGATCGGGCCGAGAAACAGCCGGGTGTAGTCCACCAGCAGAGTCTGCAGATCCTGCGCCTCGAAGGCCCCGCGCAGCCGCCGCGCCGTCGCGGCCAGCTCGGGGTGAAGGCGCGTGGCAGCCGTCACGATGGAGTCAAAGAGCTTTTCCTCGGCAAATTCCGGCGCGGGCTCGTAATAGCAGGCCGACAGGAAGCGGCACAGGTCCTGCCGCGCAGTGGCCTCGTCGGGGTCGTAATCGGACATAGTCATTCCTTAAATGGAAAAGGGGCCGGCTGACCGGCCCCCGAAGTGCCATTCACCGTGTCGTTCAGGCGCGCGGGCTGTATTTGCCAATGTAATGCACGTTGGGCTTGGTGCCCTTGTCTTCCTGTAGCCGGAAAGACTTTTCGTTCTTCAGGAGCATCGAGACCTGGCTGGCCGGGTCTTCCTGGTCACCGAAGATGCGGGCCTGGGCCGGGCAGGCGTCCACGCAGGCGGGTTGCAGGCCGTTCATCACGCGGTGGTAGCAGAAGGTGCATTTTTCAACCACGTCGTCCGATCGCACGGGCTGCAGATCGCCACCTTTCCAGGCGTTGAGCATGGGCGGCATGGCGCCGGCCAGGGCCGCGATTTCGGCGCCCGAGGCGGTGCAGCCGGGGATGGCGGAAGTCTTGTCGGCCCAGCGCGGCTGCGGGTTCTCGTCCGCAGGGTTCAGGCTGATCACGCTGTAAGAGCCGCCGTCCAGGCTGCTCGGGCCGAGCTTCTCCTGGCTGTAGGGGCAGGCCTTCTGGCAGTCGCCGCAACCGACGCACAGCGCCGGGTCGTGCAGGGTGATGCCTTCGGGCGTCTTGTACATCGCCTTCCAGGGCTTTCCATTCGGATCCTTGGTGGGGTTGCCAGCCTTCTCCGGGTTGCCCGGGCAGATCTTGACGCAGGGCGCATCCGAGCAGTGGTTGCACAGCACCGGGATCACACTATGCGTGGTTTTCGGGAAGATGCCCTCGGTCTTCATCAGGAAGTCAGCCCAGTTGAAACTCTGCTCGTGACCGCGGTCACGGGTGTTGTTCTCAGCCTTGCAGGCGAAGGCGCAGGCGCCGCAACCATTGCATTTTGCGAGGTCAATGACCATACCAAGTCTTGTCATGATGTCTTTCTCCTTGAGTGGGTGATGGGCGTTCAGGCCTTCTGGATCCGAACACCGGTGAAGCCGCCGTTGCGGGCGGTCGCACCACTCAGCCGGTCGTAGTCATCGACCAGGATTTCGTTGTTGTTGCCACCCCGGGGAATGGCTTTCGCAAAGTCTTTGGCCGCCACGCGGCCATAGGCCCAATGGCCCTGGCCGTAGCACTTGGCCACGGTGCCGGGGCGCACGCCCTCCCACAGCTTGAGCTCGCACGAAATCGTGCCGCTCACCGAAGTGATCTTGACCGTGTCGCCACTCTTGAGGCCCAGCTTGGCGCCATCGACCGGGTTCATCTTGACCACGTCGGTCCAGGACACATCGCCGGGATCAACCTTCTTGAACTCCTGGTACCAGGGCGTGTTCTGCGAACGGCCCTCACGGTTCAGGCGGGACTTGTAGTCGATGAAGGCGAATGGATAGTCCCCGACGCTGCCGTGGCGCTTGACCGTCTCGTAATGCGGCACAAAGGCCACCTCGCCGCGCGCCACGTAGCCGCTGACCGCCAGGATGTCGTCGGGCGTGGTCTCGTATTTCTTGGCGTGTTCAAGCAGGCCTTTCTTGAGCGTCTCGCTGTAGAACTCGAATCTCTTGGTGACTGTGGCGAACTTGCCGCCCCAGCCCTTTTTCAGCGTGTACTTCGGGCCGCTGAACATGCCCTTCTTCCTGAAGTCAGCCCAGCCATTGATCGGCGCATCGCCCTTGAGCGGTTCCTTCGCCTTCCAGATCGGCGCGCTCGTCATCTTGGCGGCAATCTCGCTGAACTCCAGTGCGGTGGTGGGCGCCTTGCCGGTCTCGGGGTCCTTGAACTCTTTCGAGTAATAGTCGAACAGGTTGGCAAAACCTTTGGCCTTGAGTTTTTCGGCCAGCAGCCACATCACTTCGGTCTCTTCCTGCTTGACGTCCCACAGGCGTTTCACCGCACCTTGCTGGATCGACGCGTAGGCGTAGCCGTTGCCCATGTTGGTGACGATGGACCAGCCTTCGGCCGAGTTGAAAGTCGAGGGCAGCACGATGTCGGCAAACATCGTCATCTCCGAGGCGTTCGGCACCATGTGCACAAAGAACGGCACCTTGGCCAGGGCCTTCTCCCAGCGGTCCGCGCCGGTGCACGAGAAGGCGAAGTTGGACCAGGACGAGATGAACACCTTGCAGGCTCCGGGGTCTTTCAACATGCCGTTTGCCACGTTGTTGGTGACCACGCCGCTGCCAGGACGGGCATTCATCATGGCGGGCATGTCCTTGGCACCGCGACCGTCGAGCTTCTTGCCGGTACTGCCCTTTTTCGCGATGTCGTCCACATAGGCGTCGGCCTTGGGGAAAGCTGCCAAAGGCGGGCCGCTGGGGCTTTGCCACACGCCGCCTTCCACGTCGATCGAGCCGAGCAGACCGTTGAGGGCGTACACCGCCATGGCGGCGTAGGTGCCGCGCGGGGTCATGGCCACGCCGGGGCCCATGTACACCACGGTCTTCGGCGCGGCTTTGCCCATGGCACGGGCCACCCGCACGATCTGCGCGGCGGGGATCAGGGATTCCTTTTCGCCCCAAGCGGGTGTCTGGTCCTTCAGTTCCAGGTTCCACCACTTCACCAAGCCGAAGGTTTCCTTCTCCGCAAAGGCCGCCTCGTCCACGGCCTTGCCGGCCACGAACTGGTTCTTGCCATCCTTGAAATCACCGACAAACTCCTTGTTCCACAGGCCCTCGGTCAGCAGCACATGGGCGATGGCACCCGCCAGCGCGCCATCGGTGCCGGGGCTGATCGGCAGCCATTCGTGCGCCTTGGCGGCCACGTTGGACAGCCGCGGATCGACAGCAATCACAGTGCCGCGCTTCACGATGGCCGGGAACTGGTTCATCACGTTGGGTACCATGCGGTTGGACGCCAGCGGGTCCGTGCCCCAGCACACCAGGCAATCGGCCTTGCTCAGGTCGTAGTCGCGGTAGCCGAAGAAGCCCTGCGTCAGGCCCGGGCCCATTTTTTCGGCCTCGGCGCAGATCGCGCTGTGCGAGAAATACTGACCGGTGCCGAAGATCTTTGGCAATGTGCCGTACAGCAGATCCGTCGAGGTTGGTGAATACCGGCCCCGCATGTAGACGAGTTTTTCGGGTTCACCGGCCTTGCGTAGTTCCATCATCTTGTCGGCCACGATGTTGAGCGCTTCGTCCCAGGTGATGGGCACGAACTTCGGATCGATGCCGCGACCCTTGGCCGGATTGGTCCGCTTCATCGGCACCTTGATGCGGTCCGGGTCGTACATCTGCTGCGGAATCAGGTGACCGCGCGGGCAGCAATAGCCGTGGTTCGTCTTGGACAAGGGGTTGCCGCGCACCCGGGTGGCCCGACCGTTCTGGACGTAGATCTGAACCGCGCACCACTGGGTACAGCCCTGGCAGGTGCTGGCCACCCAATCCCCTGTGGCAGGGCTGCTGGGTTTGGCCTTGCGCGGGATCAACGCGCTGTGCAGCGGCGCCTGCGCCATGCCCGCGCAACCGGTCATCAGCGCCCCGGCGGAAATGCCCGACGCCATGATGAAAGTTCGTCTTGTCAGTCTCATGCCATGCTCCTGGTGGGAATTTGGATTCGTCGCGTTTGCGATGGGCTGAACTTTCCCCCTCTGACAAAATGCGTCATTGATACAAATCAACGGCTTTTTGGTTTTTACCCCCCCCTGTACCGACTCGCTCCCGCATGCATCGTGAGCGGCTTTTCCCTCTCTACGAACCGTGAAAATCTTCGGTATCGCCGGGCATTCCGGCATGGGCAAGACCACGCTGCTGGAGCGGCTGGTGCCCGAAATCACCGGGCACGGCCTGGTGGTGTCGCTGATCAAGCACAGCCACAAGAAGCAGGTCGACATCGACCGGCCGGGCAAGGACTCGTTTCGCCTGCGCGAGGCCGGCTGCATGGAGGTGCTGCTGCTGGGCAACGACCGCTGGGCGCTGATGCATGAATTGCGCGGCGCCGAGGAGCCGCCGCTGGACTACCTGCTGGACCGCCTGCAGGCGTGCGACCTGGTGCTGATCGAAGGTTTCAAGAACGGCGACTTTCCGAAGCTGGAAGTCTGGCGCGCGTCACTTGGCAAGCCCCCGCTGTGGCCCGAGTGGCCGGGCATTGTGGCGGTGGCCAGCGACACACCCTTGCCTGTTGCGCAGCCGATCGCAGCCACGGCGCCGGGCCTGGCGCGTTTCGACCTGTCAGCGACTGCACCGATCGCTGACTTCGTGCTCGCACAGGCCGCCCCGCGCTGAACCGCACGGCCGTTGAAGCAAGAGAATCCAGTTTCTTTGTGTTTCCGGATGCCGATGAGGGTTCGTCCACGCCCGTATGACCACCACACTGCCCTCGCCACCATTGGCTGCACTGCTGGCCGATGCGGTGCTGCTGGCGCACCTGGCCATCGTGTTGTTCAACGTGGGCGGGTTGCTGCTCATTCTGGCCGGCAACCGGCTGGGCTGGCGGTGGGTCAACCGGTGGTGGTTTCGGGCCGCGCACCTGGCCGCCATCGCGGTGGTCGTGGGGCAGGCCTGGCTCGGCATTACCTGCCCGCTGACGACGCTGGAATCGTGGCTGCGCGCGCTGGCAGGCTCGGCGCCCTACCACGATGGATTCATCGCGCACTGGGTGCAGCGCATCCTGTTCTACAGGCTCCCGCGTGGGTCTTTGTCACGGCTTACTCGCTGTTCGGCCTGCTGGTGGCGGGGGTCTGGTGGCGATACCCGCCGGAACGCAGAAAGCCGGGGCCGTGAGGGCTGCGGCGGGTATTTCACCGGATTTTTGAGTTTTTTTGGCCACTTCCCAGCGTCAAATGGTCATAGTTTGCTATCACTATTGACGCAAGAAAAAAGCCCCGCGACCGATAGGTGGCGGGGCTTTTTCATTCAATGGACCGTTGGCGGCGATCAGCCCGTCACAAGGTCCCTGATCTGCTGCAGCGCGGCCGGATCGTCCATGGTGGTCAGGTCGCCGGTGTCGCGGCTTTCGCAGACGGCCTGGATGGCGCGGCGCAGCACCTTGCCGCTGCGCGTCTTGGGCAGCACGGTGACGAAACGCACGCGGGCCGGACGCGCCACGGCGCCGAGGTCGCGGTCCACCAGCTTCATGATCTCGCCTTCGAGCTTCAGCGCGGCGGCCTCATCGGTCAGCTGGCTGGCGTCCTTGACCACGGCAAAGGCCATGGCCACCTGGCCCTTGAGCTGGTCGGCCACGCCCACCACGGCCACTTCGGCAATGTTCGGGTGGCCGGCGATGCTCTCCTCGATCTCGCGGGTGCCCAGGCGGTGGCCGGCGACGTTGATCACGTCGTCGGTGCGGCCCAGGATGAAGTAATAGCCGTCCTTGTCGCGCACGCCCCAGTCGAAGGTGGAGTAGACCCACTTGCCGGACAACTGTTTCCAGTAGGTGCTGACAAAGCGGGCGTCGTCGCGCCAGACGGTCTGCATGCAGCCCGGGGGCAGCGGGCCTTCGACGCAGACCACGCCCTTGACGTCGCCGCCGGCGAGTTCCTCACCGGTCTGGTCGTCGAGCAGCTTGACGTCGTAGCCGTACACCGGCTTGCCCGGCGAGCCGAACTTGCTGGCCGCATCGTCCACACCCTTGCAGATGCTCAGGATGGGCCAACCGGTCTCGGTCTGCCAGTAGTTGTCGATGATGGGCTTGCCCAGGCCGGCGCTGATCCACTGCGCCGTGGGCTCGTCCAGCGGCTCGCCGGCCAGGAACAGCGCGCGCAGCGTGGACAGGTCGTATTTGGAGAGCAGCGCCGGGTCTTGCTTCTTGAGCACGCGGATGGCCGTGGGCGCGCTGAACATCACGGTGACCTTGTACTTCTCGACCAGGCTCCACCAGATGCCGCCGTCCGGTCGGATCGGCAGGCCTTCGTACATGATGGTCGCCATGCCGGCGATCAGCGGGCCGTAGATGATGTAGCTGTGGCCCACCACCCAGCCGATATCGGAGGTGGAGAAGTAGGTTTCGCCCGGGTTGCCGCAGTAGATGTGCTTCATCGACGCGGCCAGCGCCACGGCGTAGCCACCGGTGTCGCGCTGCACGCCCTTGGGCTTGCCCGTCGTGCCCGAGGTGTAGAGCGTGTAGCTGGGGTGCGTGGCATCGACCCACTCACACGGCACAGAGGTGTTCAGGTGTTTCTCGCGCAGCGGCCCCCACAGGCGGTCTCGACCTTCAACCAGGGGCATGGGCGCGACTTGGCGATCGACCAGCAGCACGGATTCCGGCTTGTGCGCCGAGAGGCGGATGGCTTCATCCAGCAGCGGCTTGTATTCCACCGCCTTGCCACCGCGCAGGCCGCCATCGGCGCTGACGATGACGCGGGGCGCCGAATCCTCGATGCGCGAAGCCAGCGCGCCGGAGGCAAAGCCGCCGAACACCACCGAATGGATGGCGCCCAACCGGGTGCAGGCCAGCATCGCAAAGGCGGCTTCGGGGATCATCGGCATGTAGATCAGGACGCGGTCGCCCTTCTGCACGCCCAGATCCTTCAACACGGCAGCCATGCGCTGCACCTCGGTGTGCAGTTCGCGGAAGGTGTAGACCTTTTCCTGGTTGGTTTCGGTGGAGACGAAGATCAGCGCGGCCTGGTCGGCGCGGTCTTTCAGGTGGCGGTCCACCGCGTTGTGGCACAGGTTGGTGGTGCCGCCAACGAACCATTTGGCAAACGGCGGGTTGCTGTAGTCGCAAACCTGCTGCGGCGGCGTCTGCCAGTCCACCAGTTTGGCCTGTTCGGACCAGAAGCCTTCACGGTCTTCAATGGAACGGCGGTGAAAGTCTGCGTAGTTCGTCATGCGTGTCTCCTCGTTACCCGACCAATAAAAGCGGATGGGCCGACCCTACAACGGCACCCCGCCTCGCTTCTGAATTCATAATTATTCATGATGGGCTTGCTGGATTCTGACGCAAAGCACCCTGCCTCCCGCACCGCATCACCGCTCCGATGCGCGCTTGCGCTTGTTGAGAAACTCAGATCCCGCGTTGCGCGTTCGAAGAACCGCGCCAGCCTCGCCGCCGCATCACGCCTTACTTGATCAGCGCCTGCGCCGCCTTGAAGTCGGGGTGCTCGGCCGTGCGAAGCCACTCGAAAGCCACCATCTCGGTGGTCACCAGTTCAGCGCCGGCGCCGGCCAGACGGTCGAACGCGGCATCGCGGTTGCGCTCGGTGCGGGATGTGCAGGCATCGGTCACCACCCACACGTCGAACTCGTCCTCCAGCAGGTCCAGCGCGGTCTGCAGCAGGCACACATGGGCCTCGCAACCGCCGATGACGATCATGGCGCGCTCGGGCTCGGCCGGCTTCTGCAGGTGCTTGGGCAGGCTGCGCGCATTGCCCTGCGGCGCCTTGGCCGGCGGGCGCAACCACTCGCCCAGGCCCTCCTCCACCGCGCTGAAGTGCATCTTGGCCAGCGTGCGATCGCACAAAGCGCGCAGCACCGGCGCGTTTTCGCCCAGCTTGGAGGGATTCTGCTCGGTGCCCCAGACCGGCACGCGCATCAGGCGGGCCAGCTGCGCCAGGCGCAGGGCATTGGCGAGCACCGCTTCGCTTTCGAACAGGGCCGGCATCAGGCGGGCCTGGTAGTCCACCAGCACAAGTTGGGATTCAGCGGCTTCGAGCAACATGGCAATTTCCTCAATAGATCAGCCTGTGAAGGCAACGGCCGCATTGTCGCAGTCTGGACCAGGCACGAGCACTGCCCAGGCGCGCCTTTGCGACCCATCGCCGGTCAGGGGCCGAACAGATCCGGCTGGCTGTCGGGCGCCACCGGCTCGAACGGCCCTTCGACCCGGGCCGCCGCACCCTGCGGATCCAGCCGCAGCAGCAGATGCTGCAGATAGCGCTGGAAAAGGGGTTCGGCATCCTGAGCGAACAGACGGATGCGACCGGTATGCTGCAGCAAGAGCAGACCGATGCCGTGGGCAAACAGTGCGGTGTTCTCAACCTGGGCCATTGCCTCGTCCAGACCCAACGCCAGCAGGGCGTCCTTGCAGGGCTGCAGGGCCGCCAGGAGCCGCTGATTGAGTTCGCGATCGAGCTCGCTGCTCAGGCCGCGCGGCGCCAGCCCCTGGACCAGATAGAAGCCCAGATCGAGGTCGCGCGGATTGCGGGCGTAGAAGTGAAACCAGGCACTGGCCCGGGCCGCAAGCGACCGGTCGGGCCTGGCCCGGCTGACGCGCGCCGCGTCCACCGCCTGCTGGAGCCGCTCCAGCGACTCCCGCAGCAAGGCGGCATAGATCGCCTCCTTGCTGTCGAAATAGGAATAGATGGCCCCAGCCGTGTAGCCGGCGCGCTTGGCAATCACACGAATGCTGGCGCCCTCAAGGCCATGCTCGGCAAACACGGCACGTGCCGCGTCGAGCACGAGCGCCCGGCGCGCATCGGTCAGGGTCTGCTGTCGCTGCTGGCGTTGCTGCAACTGCAAGGCCGCCTCAGCGCGATCAGCGTCGCTGGGCAGCGGAACGATGTCATGCAGGAGGACACTCATGTTGGCCATGATAGCCAACCTCTGGCCGGCATTAATCACATTGAACGTTGCAATGTATTTTGAACACTGTTCAAATCATTGATTCAAAGACATTTCGTTGTCTCGCTTTCAGTCGATTCAGCAAAGGCGAATTTGTGAAACACCCAGTTACAACCCACCCCTTGATGTCCGGCGCGGACTACCGCGAATCGCTGCGCCGCTACAGGCCGCGGGTCTTTGTCGACGGCTGGCGCGTGGACAGCGTGGCCGATGAGCGCGCCTTCCAGCCCGGCCTCAACGCCATCGCCCTGACCTACGACTACGCGCTCAAGCCGGAATACGCCCGGCTGATGACGGCCGTGCAGCACACCAGCGGCAAGGTGGTGAACCGGCTGTCGCACATCAACATGAGCAGCGGCGACCTGCTCAACAAGCTCGAAGCCGTGCGCCTGGTGTGCCAGGAAACCGGCTGCGCCCAGCGCTACCTGACGCACGACGCGCTGAACGCCATCGGCCAGGTCAGCGCCCGCATCGACGACGCGCGCGGCACCACGGAGCACACCGCACGCTTCCTGAACTACCTGCACCGCGTGCAGGACCAGGACCTGACGCTGGGCGTGGCCATGACCGACGCCAAGGGCGACCGCAGCCGCCGCCCCTTCGAGCAAAACAACCCGGACAGCTACGTGCACATCGTCGAGCGCAACGCGATGCACAACGGCCGGCGCGGCATCGTGATCAGCGGCACCAAGGCCATCGTCACCGGTGCGCCCTACATGCATGAGTTGCTGGTCATGCCCTGCCGCAATATGGGCCGTGAAGACGCCGACTTCGCCGTCTGCTGCGCCGTGCCGATTGACGCACCCGGCCTGACCATCGTCGCCCGCCCCGCCGGGCGCCCCGGCGAGACGCTGGAGCACGGCGACGCCCTGTTCAGCCGCAAATACGGCCAGAGCACCGGCGTGTGCCTCTTCGAGCGCGTCTTCGTGCCCATGGACGACGTGTTCTATGCCGGCGAATGGGAGCATTCGGGCCACCTGACCTACAGCTACGCCACGCACCACCGCCACACCTGCATTGGCGCACGCGCCGGTTTTGGCGACCTGCTGATCGGGGCCGGCGCGCTGATGTGCGAGGCCAACGGCTTTGATCCGGGAAAAGAAACCCACCTGCGCGAGCAGATGGTCGAGCTCATCACCATCACCGAGAGCTTCTTTGCCTGCGGCGTGGCCGCCAGCGTCTACGCCAAGCCCGACGAGCACAGCCACAGCTTCATGCCCGACCCGGTGTTCTCCAACATCGGCAAGCTGCTGCTGGCCACCAAGATCTACGACATGCACCGCATCGCGCACTACGTGAGCGGCGGCCTGATCGTCACCCTGCCCGGGCCGGACGAAGACCATAACCCCGAGACGGCTGCGAAGCTCTCGGACGTGTTGCGCGCCAGCCCGGACGTGCCCTACGAGCAGCGCATTCAGACCGCCCGCTTCATCGAAGACCTCACCGCCGGCTACCAGGGCGGCTGGTACAGCGTGATCAGCCTGCACGGCGGCGGCTCACCCGCCGCCATGAAGCAGGAGATTTACCGCAATTACCCCATCGGCTCGAAGGTGGAACTGGTGGAGCGCCTGCTGCAGCGTGGCGTCGCCGCCGACGGCACGCCGGCCGCCGCCCCACACGACCCGGCGCGTGCCATCACACGCAACCGCCAGCCCGGCAAATGCTGCGACACGGGTTGCACCGTGCCCGGCGCGCCCGTCATGGTGGACTTGCCCACTCTGGAGCAAACACTTCCCTCGCGCAGCGAGCCCGGTTCAACCCTTTGATTCGGGGGCCGCACGAGCCGGAGTCACGCACCGCGTGTGCCCGATGGACTTCACCCGCACGTTCGATCTGCTTCCGGCTGATTCACTCAGCGGTGAAGTCCAAGCGTCTTGATGTCTTCACGGTCGATCCTTTCAACTGAATTGGCCTTCAGATTCAGCGCAATCTCAAGATGCGGATGGACCCGATGAGAACCATCGTCCCGATCAGGCCTCCGATGATCCAGTCGGGAAGAGGACTCCCGCTCCAAGTGACCAGCACACCGGCCAGAATCACACCCAGGTTGGCCAACACATCGTTTGCAGAAAAGATGTAACTGGCGCGCATATGGACGCCCTTGTCCCGATGACCGGAAATCAGGGACAGGCACCAGACATTGGCTGCCAGCGCAAGTACGGAGATTCCAATCATCGCCAATTCGTCCGGGGAACTTCCGGTAAGCACCCTTCGCCCCGTTTCAGACAATGCGCCGACAGCAAGAACAAGCTGCAATAACCCGGAGATTCGTGCGGACCGCAGCTTATGCCTGGGGTCCCGCCCCACGGCATACAGCGCAACGCCATACACCGCAGCGTCGGCAAGCATGTCCGCCGCATCGGCGATCAGTGCCGCGGAGTCCGCCCAGAAGCCCGCAACCATTTCGACAAGAAACATCAGCGCATTGATCCCCAGCAACAGCCGAAGCACCCTGGCTTCCGCTGCGGCATCCGTTGGCGGGATCACCGTGTCCGCTGAGAGTGGCTGGGACTCCATCAATGCCGCGCCATAGCCCAGCGGAACCAGTCGCTCGATCACCTGCTTGACGTCACCGGCGTGGCCGACAACCAGGGTTCGGCCCGGAATGTCGAAAACCATGAAACGGACAGGCACGTCGGCCAGGCGCAGACGGATCATCTGCTCTTCTGAAGGGCAGTCCATTCCCGGAATGCGAAAACGGGAACGGAACCACTGTTGCTCGTTGCTCAGCGGGCGTTCTGAGGCCGCTACCGGGTCAAGTCCCTCGACGGGGTTGGCCCCACAACCACGGCTGCAGGAACATTCGTTCTTGTCACTCATTTCGAAATGCCGTCAAAGGAACCCAATCGACATTCATTTTCCCATCCTCTGCAACTGGCCATCTTGACAGGACCCAACGGGTCGATCGCGACCTTCTGCGCGGGACCCCATTCAATGTGACACCGGCGGGACTTGGTGAGAACGGCTCTCGTTATAGTGGACCGACCATCCGTCAATCATCGCCAAGCCCGTGTTGCCAATACCGTCCGCCTCTGTTCCACGGCCACGAAACGTCCTGGCCCACACCTTCGTTCTGGCTGCGGCCCTGTTCGCAACCCAGGCGGTAGCCCTTCAGCCGCTGATTACCGACGACACCAGCACGCAAGGCAGCGGAGGCAACCAGCTGGAGGTGTCGCTGAACCAGTCGCGCATCACGACCCGCGGCGTCAGTGACCGGTCTGGCAGCCTGGCGGCGGTCTATACGCGAGGTGTTGCCGAAACCGTCGATCTCTATGCCGGCGGTGTCTACGTGCATCTGCACACAGGCGGCGGCCAGCATGAGGCTCGTGGCGCGGGCAATCCGACACTCGGCGGTAAATGGCGGTTTCTGGACGCCACCGCCGAAGGAACCAGCGCTGCGGCAAAGCTCGAATTCCTGATGCCGGTCAGCAACAGCGCGGAAACAGCGGGTCTGGGCAGCGCCAGCATGGGGGGAAACCTGACCTTCATCCTGAGCCAGGACCTGCCATTCGGCGCGATCCATGTCAATGCAAGCGCGGGGCGCCTGCGTTATCGCGCTTCCGGCAACAGCCCCGACTCGACCCCGATGCGCCTCTCCGCTGCACCCGTGTGGCAGTTGACCCCCCAGTGGAGGCTGGCGCTGGACCTGGGCGCGCAATGGGTGCGGTCCAGCGAACAGCGCGTGCGCACGGGCTTTGTGGAACTGGGCGCGATCTGGTCGCCCAACGATGATCTGGATCTGGCCTTGGGCGTGATTCAGACCGCGGACAACCAGAACCCGCGAACCCGCGCACTCGCGGCAACCGCCGGCCTGACCTGGCGCTTCCGCTAAGGGCAGACCGCGTCAGTTGACGCCGTCTTCCAGGCGCTTGCCTGCCGTTGCGCGACGCGCTTCCAGATGCCCGCGACAGGTGGCGTTGATCACCCGCAGTTCTGCCAGCGTCTTTTCGATCTCGGCGCGCTTTTGCTCCAGTTCGGCAATGGCGGCATCGGTGCGCGCAATGACGTAGTCGAGCTGCTGCGAGCGGCCTTCGCCCTGATCCCCGTACAGATCGAGGTAGCGCTTGATGTCCGCCAGCGAAGAGCCGATGTTCTTGGCGCGGATGATCAGGGCCAGCCGCGCCCGATCCCGCCGTGTGTAGACGCGCGCGCCATTGACCCGGCGCGGTGCCAGCAGCCCTTTGTCTTCGTAGAAACGCAGGGCTCGCAACGTAATGCCGAATTCCTTGCACAGCTCGGTGATGCCGAACAGCTCCGTCGTGCCCATCTCGCGATGGGAATCGACAAAAGCCTGCGCATCGGTGGCCAGCGCTGCGTTCGCCGCGCGCACGCGGCGGCCGCCGCCGGTGGCCGCAGGGGTGTCTGGCGCTGGCGCGTTCATTCGGTGGGATCGGCGAAGGCGATCAGATGACGCGCTGCAGACGCATGGCCACGCTCATGTCACCACTGACTTTGAGCTTGCCCATCATGAATCCCGTGGCGGGCTCGAGGTCACCCGTCAGCAGGGCGTTCAGGTCTTCCAGCTTGATGCCCACGGTGCAGTCGGCGTCGCGATTCTCATTGCTTACCGAGTTCGGGGTGGACTGGCCGTCGATATAGACGAAACCGTCATCCCCGCAGTCGAACTTCAGGGTGGCGGCCAGGCCGCTGTCGGCTCCGACTTTGGTGCGAATGGCTTCGGTGCAGGCTTCAAGGTTCATGGTTTTCCTCGTGGGTCGTACAGATGGACAGTGCCCGTAACAGGCAGCGCCCGCATGCTACCAGCGCGACCTAACCAACCGCATAGGGAAAATACCTATACGACATTAAGTTGACGTTAACGTCACATCACGGTCTAATGCGGAGCCATTCAGAGGATCCGTTTCCATGCCCGTCATTCGTTCCAAGATCAAGGCCCAGACCGCATCGTTCGCCGCCAACGCACGGCGCATGGAAGAGTTGCTCGGGGAAGTCCAGCGACTTGAGCAGATGGTGATCGCCGAGTCCGCGTCAAAGCGCGACAAATTCGAAAAGCGCGGCCAGTTGCTGCCGCGCGAACGCGTCGCCCGCCTGCTGGACCGGGGCTCGCCCTTCCTGGAACTCAGCCGCTTGGCCGGTCTCAACATGCACGACGACGATGGAAAGAAGTCGGTCATGGGCGGCGGCTCCATCGTCGGCATCGGCGTGGTGGCGGGACGGCGTTGCCTGATATCCGCAAGCGACAGCGCGGTCAAAGGCGGCACCGTGGCGCCCATGGGTTTGCGCAAGGCCCTGCGCGCCCAGGAGATCGCCCGCGAGAACAAGCTGCCGGTGATCTATCTGGTGGAAAGCGGTGGCGCCAACCTGATGTACCAGAGCGAAATCTTTGTAGACGGCGGACGCAGTTTCGCCAACCAGGCCCGCCTGTCGGCGCAAGGCATCCCGCAGATTGCCGTGGTGCACGGCTCGTCCACCGCCGGTGGCGCCTACCTGCCCGGCCTTTCCGACTACGTCATCCTGGTGCGGGGCCGTTCCAGCATCTACCTGGCGGGCCCGCCGCTCGTCAAGGCCGCGATTGGCGAGGAATGCACCGACGAGGAACTCGGCGGCGCGGAAACCCATGCCCAGGTCACCGGGCTGGGCGAGTACCTTTGTGAAGACGACGCCCACGCGATCGCGATGGCGCGTGAAGTGCTGGACAAGCTGCAATGGGACACGGTGCCCGCACCGGGCGCCTGGTCCGAGCCCCTGTACGACGAACAGGAACTGCTGGGCATCGTGCCCGCCGACGAGCGCGAGCCCTACGATGTGCGCGAGGTGATTGCACGCCTGGTGGACGGCTCCGACTTCCTGGAGTTCAAGGCCGAGTACGCCGCTGAGATGATGTGCGGACACGCCCGCCTGCAGGGCCGGCTGGTCGGCATCCTGGGCAACAACGGACCGATCCAGCCCAGCGGCTCCACCAAGGCGGCGCAGTTCATCCAGTTGTGCGACCAGAGTGCCACACCGCTGATCTTTCTGCAGAACACCACGGGCTACATGGTGGGCTCCGTGGCCGAGCGCAGCGGCGCCATCAAGCACGGATCCAAGATGATCCAGGCCGTGGCCAATGCCCGCGTGCCCAAGTTCACCATCGTGCTCGGCGGCTCCTATGGGGCGGGCAACTACGGCATGTGCGGACGCGGCTTCGATCCGCGCTTCATATTCAGCTGGCCCACCGCCCGCACCGCCGTGATGGGCGGCGCCCAGGCCGCCAAGGTGATGGACATCGTCAACCGCGCCAAGATCGAGCGCACCGGCATGACCGCCAACGAAGAAGCCCTGAAGGCCATGTCGGATGGCCTGCGCCTGCGCCTGGACAAGGAGTCCGCCGCGCTGTTCGGCACGGCGCGCCTGTGGGACGACGGGATCATCGATCCGCGCGACACGCGCCGCCTGCTCGGCATGTGCCTGGCCATTGCAGCCGAGGCGCAGGCGCGCCCGCTTCAATCCAATGCCTTTGGCGTGGCCCGCATGTGACGCGTTGGCCAGCCGCCCCCCCTTTTTCCACCTTCTTTCCCGTCGAACGAAAGCCTTTCATGAAATTCACGTCCGAGCACAACCAGATCTCCGATACCGTCCGCAAATTTGTGGCCAACGAGATCAACCCCTTCACCAAGGAATGGGAAAAGGCCGGGCAGTTCCCCGCCCATGAGCTGTTCAAGAAGCTGGGCGACCTGGGCCTGCTGGGCATCAAGTACCCCACCGAATTCGGCGGGATGGGCCTGGACTTCAGCTACTCGATGGTGATGGCCGAGGCGCTGGGCGACTGCAATGTCGGCGGCGTTCCCATGGCCATCGGCGTGCAGACCGACATGTGCACACCGGCGCTGGCGCGCTTTGGATCGGACGCGCTGCGCCAGGAGTTCCTGGCGCCTGCGATCGCCGGCAACATGGTGGGCTGCATCGGGGTCAGCGAAGCCGGGGGCGGATCCGACGTCGCAGCCCTCAAGACCCGTGCCGAGAAGGACGGCGACGACTACATCATCAATGGCTCGAAGATGTGGATCACCAACGGCATGCAGGCCGACTGGTGCTGCCTGCTGGCCAACACCTCGGACGGCGCTGCGCACAAGAACAAGTCGCTCATCATGGTGCCGATGAACAGCCCGGGCATCACGCGCCAGAAGATTGAAAAGATCGGCATGGATTCCAGCGACACCGCCCAGCTGTTCTTCGACAACGTGCGGGTTCCCCGGCGCAACGTCATCGGCCAGGAAGGCATGGGCTTCATGCTGCAGATGCTGCAATTCCAGGAAGAGCGGCTCTACGGTGCGGCCGGTTGCCTGCGCTCGCTGGACAATCTGATCGACCAGACCATCGACTACACCCGCCAGCGCCACACCTTCGGGCGCCCGATCCTGGACAACCAGGTGGTGCATTTCCGCCTGGCGGAGTTGCGCACCGAGGTCGAAGCGCTGCGCGCCCTCACCTACCGCGCCGTCGAGTCCTACGTCTCCGGCAAGGACGT
Organism: Candidatus Skiveiella danica; assembly: GCF_022705245.1. Taxonomy (NCBI): domain Bacteria; kingdom Pseudomonadati; phylum Pseudomonadota; class Betaproteobacteria; order Burkholderiales; family Comamonadaceae; genus Candidatus Skiveiella; species Candidatus Skiveiella danica. The sequence continues at coordinate 18,179 of NZ_JAKJEW010000015.1, forward strand.
CACCCGTCTAGCCTCCATGGCCAAGCTCAAGGCCGGACGCCTGAGCCGCGAAGTGGCCGACAGCTGCCTGCAGTACTGGGGCGGCATGGGTTTCACTGCCGACAACCCGATCTCGCAGTCCTACCGCGACGGGCGCCTGATTTCGATCGGCGGCGGTGCCGACGAAATCATGCTGGGCATCATCTGCAAGCTCGAAGGCACCCTGCCCGGCAAGCAGGGCTGAGGCGGAGCAGATGGACATGACTTTCGAAACCATCATCGCCCGGCGCCAGGGGCCTGCGCTCGAACTCACGCTGAATCGCCCGGAGTCCCGCAATGCCATGTCTCTGGCCATGGTGGCAGAGTTGCAGCAGGCGCTGGCGCAGGCAGAACAGACCGTCGGGTCGGATGACGCCGTGCGCGTCGTGGTGCTGCGCGGCGCCGCCGGGCACTTCTGCTCCGGCGGCGACCTCAAGGACATGGCAGCTGCGCGCATGCGCGCCATGCAGGGTGGCGCCGACGGCACCGACCCGATCGCCGAGGTCAATGCGCGCTTCGGCCACCTGTGCGCCGCGTTTGCGAACTCCCCGCTGGCCATCGTTGCGTTGCTTGAAGGCACGGTGATGGGCGGCGGTTTCGGCCTGGCCTGTGTGGCTGACGTGGCCATTGCCACGGAGACCGCGAGCTTCCGCCTGCCCGAGACATCCCTTGGTGTCGTGCCCGCCCAGATCGCCCCGTTCCTGGTGGAACGGCTGGGCTATTCGCAGGCCAAACGGTTGGCCGTCACCGGCGGGCGCCTGGACGCTGCCGCCGCCCTGAGGATCGGCCTGGTGCACCAGCAGGTTGACTCCGGACAGCTGCAGGCGGCGCTGGAGGCGGTGCTCGCCGACATCCTGGCCTGCGGCCCCGGCGCACTGGCGGCCACCAAAGCCCTGATGGCCAAGGCCCGACTGCAGGCCCCCGCCTCTCTGATCGACGAAGCCGCCGCCGTCTTTTCCCGCGCCGCCCAGGGTCCGGAGGCCATGGAAGGCATGGGCGCTTTCCTGCAAAAGCGCAAACCGAACTGGGTGCCGGGATGAAAACATCCAACGATCGGATGAACGCCTGGCGGAGTTTGGGTGGCAGGGCGTTTTGCGCAGGTCAAGGAGGAGGCCGCGCAGTGGCCGGGGGACACGGAGCAAAACGCCCTGCCACCCAAACGTATTCAGAGGTACTCGATGTTTGAAAAAATCCTGATCGCCAACCGCGGCGAGATCGCCTGCCGCGTGATCCGCACGGCGCGCAACCTCGGCTACCGGACCGTGGCCGTCTTCAGCGACGCCGACCGCGCCGCACCCCATGTCGCGCTGGCCGACGAATCCGTGTGGATCGGCGCCTCCGCCGCCGCGGACTCCTACCTGCGCATCGACACCCTGCTGGAGGCCGCCCGCAAGACCGGCGCCGACGCCATTCACCCCGGCTACGGCTTCCTGAGTGAAAACGCGGCCTTTGCCCAGGCCTGCGTGGACGCGGGCCTGGTCTTCGTCGGCCCACCGCCTTCGGCCATCGAAGCGATGGGTGACAAGGCCCTGGCCAAGCGCCGCATGATCGCGGCAGGCGTGCCCTGCGCGCCGGGCTATCTGGGCGAGGACCAGGACGACGCACGCCTGACGGCCGAGGCCCTGAAGCTGGGCTTCCCGCTGCTGGTCAAAGCCGTGGCCGGCGGTGGCGGACGCGGCATGCGCCTGGTGCGCGAGCCCGGCGAGATTGCCCAGGCCATTGCCGGTGCGCGCCGCGAGGCCCAAAGCGCCTTTGGCGATGGTACCCTGATGCTGGAGCGGCTGATCGACAACGGCCGCCATATCGAGATCCAGGTCTTTGCCGACGCCCACGGCCACGCGGTCCATCTGGGCGAACGTGACTGCACGGCCCAGCGCCGCCGGCAGAAGGTCATCGAGGAATCCCCTTCGCCCGTCGTCAACCCGGCGATGCGCGAGGCCATGGGCCGCGATGCCGTGGCCGCGGCGCTGGCCGTGGGTTACCGCGGCGCGGGCACGGTCGAATTCATCGTCGATGCCGATCTCAGGCACTATTTCCTGGAAATGAACACACGTCTGCAGGTTGAGCATCCGGTGACCGAAATGGTGACCGGCCTCGACCTGGTGGAATGGCAGTTGCGCGTGGCCGCCGGGCAGACTTTGCCGCTGGCGCAGGCCGAGGTCCGGCTCAGCGGCCATGCGATCGAGGCCCGGCTGTATGCCGAGGATCCGTATGCCGGCTTTGCGCCCCAGACCGGCACAGTGCGGCGATGGCGTCCGCAGCATGCGCGACACGCCGGTGTGCGCATCGACGCCGGCATCGAGGAAGGCAGCGAGGTGTCGCCCTGGTACGACCCCATGGTGGCCAAGGTGATCGCCCACGGCCGTGACCGCGACGACGCCATCCGGCGCCTGCGCGCAGCCCTGCAGAACACGCCCCTGCTGGGTCTGCGCAACAACGGCCGTTTCCTGGCCGATCTCGTGGACCACCCGGCCTTTCGCAACGCGGCGATGACCACCACACTCATCGATCAGTGGCAGGAAGCCGGCGAGCCTCTGTTGCAACGGCCGGTGCCCGGTGACGATCTCTGGTGCCTGGCGGCAGCGACTTTTGCGCTGCAGGACGGCCCAGGCTGGCGCGCCAACAGCGTGGCCGCCTACGGCATACCGTTGCAGTGTGAAGACAGCAGCCACACCTTGCGCGTCCAGCCCGACCGTACCGGCCTGGTGAGGGTCGAGCTGGGCACTCAGCGCCACGAGGTCCGCATCTTCGGATTCGATGACGGAGCGCTGCGCTATGAGATGGACGGCGTGCGGCGTCAGGCGCTGGCCTGCATTCACGAGTCGGAGTTGCACCTCGCGGTGGCGGGTAGCGTGCACGTGTTCCGCGAAGTCTCCGCATTCCCGAACCGCGATGCGGCCCAGGACGCCACCCGCGCAAGGGCACCCGTCGCGGGAAAGGTGACCCAGGTCCAGGTGGCCGTGGGCGACGCGGTGGCACTGGGCCAGGCGCTGGTCTGCGTGGAGGCCATGAAGATGGAGATGTGGCTGTCGGCGCAGGCCGCCGGACGGGTCACCGTCGTGCATGCCCAGGCCGGCGACCAGGTCGAATCAGGCGCCCTGCTGGTCGAGATCGAACTTGAAAACAACCCGGAGACATGATGGAAAAAGCAATCCTGACCTGCGCGCTCACGGGCGTGCTGACCAACCCCAAGCAGCACCCGGTGCCGGTGACGCCCGCCCAGATGGCGGCCGAGGCGCGCGACGCGTTCAACGCGGGCGCGTCGATCATGCATGTGCACCTGCGCATGCAGGAGGAAGGCTTCGGCCACATGCCCTCCTGGGACCCGGACGTGGCCGAGACCATCGTGAACGCGATCCGAGAGGCTTGCCCCGGCGTGATCATCAACCTGACCACCGGTGTAGTGGGCAAAGACATCTCGGGCCCGCTGGCCTGCATCCGCCGTGTCAAGCCCGAAATCGCCGCCTGCAATGCCGGCAGCCTGAACTATCTGAAGATCAAGGAAGACGGCAACTGGGCCTGGCCGCCCATGGTGTTCGACAACCCGGTGTCCAAGGTCCAGCAGTTCCTGGATGTGATGGGCGAATGCGGCACCCATCCCGAGTTCGAGTGCTTCGATGTCGGCATCGTGCGCTGCGTGACGATGTACCTCAAGAACGGCATGCTAAAGCCCGAGATGGGCACGCCCGAATACAACCTGGTCATGGGCGTGGCCTCTGGCATGCCCTGCGACGCGGAACTGCTGCAGTTGCTGCCGCAATGGATGGCACCCGGCAGCGTCTGGCAGACCACGCTCATCGGCCGCGCGGAGATCTGGCCGGTGCACCAGAAGACCGCCGAGCTCGGCGGCATGCTGCGCACGGGCCTGGAAGACACCTTCTACCTGCCTGACGGGTCGCGGGCATCCGGCAACGGGGTGCTGATCGATTCGCTCGCCACTTGCGCCCGCCACGCGGGGCGCACCATTGCCAGCCCCGACGAAGCCCGCGCCCTGCTGGGGCTCGCCAAGCCATGAGCAGCGCCGACGAGGCCAGCCCGACGCAGGGCCGCATGCGCTACCGATCGGTCTTCGCTCCCGGACTGTTCGAAGGCCAGGTGGTCTTGGTCACGGGCGGCGGCTCAGGCATCGGCCGCTGCACAGCCCACGAACTGGCGTCGCTGGGTGCGCACGTCGTGCTGGTGGGACGCAAGCTCGACAAACTTCAGGCTGTGGCGGCGGAAATCGCCGAGGACGGCGGCAACGCCAGCACGCACGTCTGCGACATCCGGCAGGAAGACGCCGTGCGCGCCATGGTGGCGGCTGTCCTGGCTGCGCAGGGTCACATCGACGCGCTGGTCAACAACGCTGGCGGTCAGTTCATGACGCCGCTGGAAGCCATCAGCGCCAAGGGCTGGGAGGCCGTGGTCAACACCAACCTCACCGGCGGCTTCCTCGTGGCGCGGGAGTGCTTCACCCAATGCATGGCCCGCCGCGGCGGCGCCATCGTCAACATCGTGGCCGACATGTGGGGCTCAATGCCGGGCATGGGTCACAGTGGCGCGGCCCGCGCGGGCATGGTCAGCTTCACCGAGACGGCGGCGGTGGAATGGGGGCCGCGGGGCGTGCGCGTCAACGCGGTGGCGCCGGGCTATGTGGCCTCCAGCGGGATGGACAACTACCCCGAGGCCATGGCCCCGATGATTCGCGAGATGGCCAAAACCCTTCCGATCGGCCGCTTCTCGACCGAGGCCGAGGTTTCCGCCGGCATCGTCTACCTGCTGAGCCCGGCGGCCAGCTTTGTCAACGGCACCACGCTGCGCATCGATGCCGGGCGCCCGCAGGTGCGCCTGGGCTGGCCGATGCGCCCGGCCGACGACAAGATCCGCGAACGCGCCGCCATCCGGCCCTTCGAGGGCTTTCACCGCGCTACGGCGCCCAAGCTGTTTGGCGAACCCAAGAACTGAGAAGAACCGATGTCCGACGCCACGATCACCCGCGAAGACCTCCAGATGCTGGCCGAAACGGCCGAGCGCTTTGCAAAGACCGAGATCGCCCCTCACCTCGAAGCCTGGGAAAAGGCCGGCGAACTGCCCAGGGACCTGCACCGCCGCGCCGCCGAACTGGGCCTTCTGGGCCTGGGCTACCCGGAGGCACTGGGCGGCACCCCCGCCCCATGGTCGCTGCGCAATGTGCTGGCGGCCACGCTGGCGCGCCATGGTGCCAGTGGCGGGCTGATGGCCAGCCTGTTCAGCCACAACATCGGCCTGCCGCCGATCCAGCGCCACGGCAGCGCCGAATTGCAGGCCGAGGTCATCCCCGGCGTGTTGCGCGGCGAGAAGATCGCCGCGCTGGCCATCACCGAGCCCGGCGGCGGCACCGATGTCTCGTCCCTGCGCACCACCGCCGTGCGCGACGGCGACGAGTACGTCGTCAACGGCGAGAAGATCTTCATCACCTCGGGCATGCGCGCCGACTGGATCACCGCCGCCGTGCGCACCGACCCGAAGATGAAGGGCCCGATGGGTGTTTCGATGCTGGTGATTCCGGGCCACGCTGCCGGGGTGTCGCGCAGCCGCCTGGACAAGATGGGCTGGCACTGCTCCGACACCGCGCACCTGCGCTTCGACAACGTTCGGGTGCCGGCCCGCTACCTCGTTGGCGAAGAGGGTCAAGGCTTCAAGATGATCATGACCAACTTCAACGGCGAGCGCCTGTCGATGGCCGCCATGTCGCTGGGTTTTTCGGAACGCTGCTACGACGACGCGCTGGACTGGGCGCGCCAGCGCAAGACCTTCGGCATGGCCATCATCGATCACCAGGTGATCCGCCACAAGTTGATGGACATGAAGATGCGCATCGAGTCCACCCGCGCCTGGCTCGATGCGGTGACCGCGCGCGGCGACAGCGGCGACAAGTCGGCCAAGGGCGCCGAATGGGTCGCGCAGGTCTGCCTGCTCAAAAACCATGCCACCCAGACCATGCAGTTCTGCGCCGACGCCGCGGTGCAGATTCTCGGGGGCATGGGCTTCATGCAGGGCACGGCGGCCGAGCGCATCTACCGCGAGGTCAAGGTGATGATGATCGGTGGCGGCACCGAGGAGATCATGAAAGAGCTGGCGTCGCGCCAACTGGGTCTTTGAAGCATCCCGCTCTGGCGCGCCTGAACCGCTCCGGCCGCCGGAGCGACCGCATCGGGCGGTCGCCCGGCTCATCACCAGGGCGCCGGCGCGGCCAGCCCCTCAGATCCAGACCACCTTCTTGCGCGCCGTGGCCCAGCGCTCGTAGTTCTGTGCGAACAGGTCTTCGATCTTGTTGCGCTTGACCTTCATGGTCGGCGTCAGGATGTCGTTTTCGACCGACCAAGGGTCGGCGGTCACCACCAGGCATTCCATCTGCTCGTGCGGGTCGAGCTGCGCGTTCACTGCTTTCAGGTGCTCGGCGAGCGAGGCTTCCAGCGCGCTGCGCCCCGCGGCGTCGCGCGCCTTGGCCGCCGCCTCCGGGTTGAGCATCAGCAGCGCGAGCGGCTGGCCGAGGTTGGCGCCGGTCACGCAGCAGGCCTCGATCGCGGGATGCGTGGCCAGCTTGTTTTCGATCGGCGCCGGGGCGACGTACTTGCCCTTGCCGGTCTTGAACAGATCCTTGACCCGACCGGTGATCCTCAGGTCGCCCGCGGAGTCGATCGCGCCCTTGTCGCCGGTCTTCAGCCAGCCGTCATCGGTGAAGGTGGCCGCGGTGACCTCGGGGTTCTTGTAGTAGCCGAGCATCACGCACTCGCCCTTGACCTGGATCTCGCCGTTGCCGGGATCGATGCGGCACTGCACGCCCTCGTAGGTGGTGCCCACGGTTCCCGGCCGCGGCTTGCCCAGCACCGTGGAATGCGAGAGACCGCAGTTCTCGGTCATGCCGTAGACCTCGACGATGTCCAGGCCCAGGCTGCGGTACCAGTCGAGCACCGAGGGTGGCATCGGCGCCGCGCCGCCCGCCGCCCAGAAAACCTGGTCGAGGCCCAGGCCGGCGAGCACCTTTTTCTTGACGATGCCGCGCAGGATCGGGATCTTCAGCAGCATCGCCATTTTCTCGGGCGGCATCTTGGCCTGCACCCCCTGCTGGAATTTCACCCACAGCCGCGGCACCGCGAAAAACACTGTCGGGCGGGCGCGCTGGATGTCGGACACAAAGGTCTCCAGGCTCTCGGCGAAGAACACATGCATGCCGGTGGCCAGCAGGCCATGCTCGACGACCATGCGCTCGGCCACATGCGCCAGCGGCAGGAAGCTGAGAACACGCCCGTTCTGGTCCAGCGGCACGCGCTTGAGGCCCGAGGTGATCGACCAGGCAAAGGTGCCGAAGGTCTGCATCACCCCCTTGGGCATGCCAGTGGTGCCCGAGGTGTAGATCAATGTGCACAACTCGTCGGCCGGCCTGACCGGGCTGTCGGCCAGCGGCGCGGTGCCGGCGATGAGCGCGTCCCAGCTCTTCGCGGCGTCCACCTTGGGCGCCAGCGGCAAAGTGATCATGGGCAGTCCCTCGGGGACGCCGGCCTTCATGTCGTTCCACACGTCGAGCTTGCCGACGAACAGCAGTTTCGACTCGCTGTGGTCCAGGATCTGGCGCACGGTGTTGGCGGCCAGCGTCGGGTACAGCGGCACCGAGACATGGCCGGCCATCCAGATCGCCCAGTCGGCCATCATCCAGTGCGCGCTGTTCTTCGCCAGCAGCGCAATGCGCGTGCCTGGCTCCAGGTTCAAGCCCTTCAGGTAAGCGGCCATGCGCCGCACCTCTTCCACCGCCTGCTTCCAGGTCCATTCGCGCACCACGCCGCCGCCCATCGGCTGCGTGAAGACGGTCTTGTCGGGCGTTGTCTGTTCCCATTGGTACAGGCGCTGGAGCGCAAGCGTTTCGGGACGGGCGGAAGAGGCCATGGCAGCGGTTCCTGGTTGGGTTTGAAAGGCGGGATCGGGCAAGGTGCCGACTCTAGCGAGGCTTAGCGCCGGCGAACAGCCGTGGTTACCCCGCCCCTGTCGACCATGCGCGGGCCGACACCGGCGGCGTCGCACCATCATGGGACTCTATTTTTGATAGCGGCCCATGACCGTTCGACGCTGGGAAAGCGCCGAAAATCATCCGAAACGGGTTTCTCTAGCCGAGTTCGAAGCTGGTCACGCCGTACAAACGCTCCAGCGGCAGCTGCGGAGCGATGCCGGTGTACATCCGCGCCGTCTCGAAGCCCTTGGTCATGCGGTGGCGCTGCACCAGATCCAGTGCGGCCGCATGGGGCACGGGAATGTCCAGGAACAGCGGCGCACCCTCGGGGGCCTGGGCCTTCAGGGCGACGAACAGGCGCTCCGCCAGCGCCGGGCTGTCGGCAAACAGCGGCCCGATCTTGAAGCCGCTTCGGCACGGGCGCAGCATGCCGTAGCCGGCCAGGCGCCCGTCCTGAAACAGGCCCAGCGCCGAGGCCCCGGGCTGGTCGATCCAGGCCCGCAGGAAGGTGCGCCGGTCATCCGGAAAGAAGGGCCGGTCATACGCCACCACGGCATCAAAAGGCAGGGTGGGCAGCGGCACGATGGCGTCGTCCGGCGGGCGCGGCCCGCCACCGACTCCCTCGAAGCGCGCGTTGTTCCAGGCCAGCACGAAGCCCGACTTGCGGTAGTTGTCCTGCTGCGCCACCACGCCGTCGAGGCCGACCGTGCGGCCCGCCAGGCGCGCCATCGCGGCGTTCCAGATCTGCAGGCCGTAGCCCTGCCCGCGGCTTTCCGGTCGCACGATGTAGAAGCCGATGAAGCCGAAGCCCTGGCCGTAGCGCACTGCCGAGATCATGGCCACCGGCTGGCCGCCGAGCAGGCCGATCAGGAAGCCCTCTGGATCCGCTGCATGGAAGGCTGCCGCATCGTGCAGGCCGGGATTCCAGCCCTCGGCCGCCGCCCAGTCCAGGGCGAGGTCGAATTCGGGGCGGGTCATGGAACGGATGACATACCGGTCTTGCTGCATGGCGGGCCTCGTGGCGGTTGTTCACATCAGGATGGGAAGGTTCGTGGGGCCAGAGCCCGCGCAGGTGCATGGTAACTGCACCATGCCGCATCAGGCCTCGGGAAAACACCCCGCGCCAGCGGTTAAAGTAGGGCCATCAGGGCGTGACACCTGCAGCCCTGGATCAACCCGAGGAGTCCCATGTTTCCTGAATACCGCGACCTGATCACCCAACTGAAAACCACCGACGCGCACTTCGCCCGCCTGTTCGACAAGCACAACGCCCTCGACCAGAAGATCCGCAACATGGAAACCCACGTCGAACACGGCACCCACGAAGAGATCGAGACCCTCAAGAAGGAAAAGCTCCTGCTGAAGGACCAGTGCTATGTCGCACTGAAGAAGGCCTCCGCAGCCTGAACACCCGGCCGCAACAGGCCATGCCCGCCTCCTGAGTGGGTGCGATGGCGCACGGATCGCCGGTTCGCGCCAGTTCAGAATGGGGCATGACCCCGTACCGCACCCTCCCCCTCTGGCCGGCCACCTTGCTGGCGGTCATCGTTCTGACCCTCTCGGCCTGCGGCGGCGGCGACAGCCCGTCGACGCCGGTGCCCATTGTCCCCGGTGTGGCAAATGCCGGCCAGCTGAAAGACGCCACGCCGGTCAACACCGTCACACTGGCCGACCTCACTGCGGCCGTCGGCGCCGCGGGCTCCAAGCTGCCGGGCGCGGTGCCCCGCTACGCCGTCACCTCCTGGCGCCTGACCTACGTGACCTCGGACGGCTTCGGCCGCGAGGTCATCGCCTCCGGCTTGGTCAGCGTGCCGGTCAAGCCCGATGGCGCGCGCAGCCCGGTGCTCAGCTACCAGCACGCCACGATCTACAAGGATGCGCAAGCGCCGTCGAACCAGGTCGCCGCCACCGAGCCGCCCGTCGTGCTGGCCTCGTTGGGCTATATCGTGGTGGCCGCCGACTACGTGGGCTATGGCGCCTCCCGTGGGTCGCAGCACCCCTACCTGCTGGCCACGCCGTCGGCCGCCGCCGTGATGGACCTGCTGACCGCAGCGCGCACGTGGCGCCAGACCCGCAGCCTCATTGACAACGGCCAGCTGTTCCTGCTGGGCTACTCCGAAGGCGGCTACACCACGGTGGCTGCCCACCGCGCCCTGCAGACCTCGGCCAGCCCGCACCTGGCGCAGCTGGTCGCCTCGATTCCCGGTGCCGGGCCGTACCACGTGGGTGTCACGCTGGACGCCCAGCTGCAACGGGTGCGCGACGAAAACGCGGCCCTCGCGGCCCTCGTCAGCCCGGGCCGGCTCAGCGGGCAAAGCACACAGGTGCGCAACGAAGTGCGCCGCCTGATCCTGCGGCTGGTGATTCCGGATGATGCGGACGTCACCTTCCAGTCCACCTTCCTGGACAACTTCCTGGCCGACGATGCCGCCGCCATCGATCGCGACAGCAACGTGCACGACTGGAAACCGGCAGCGCCGATCCGCCTGTTCCATGGCCGCGACGACCAGACCGTGCCTTACCTCGCCTCCTCCCGCACGCTGCAGGCGATGCAGGCGCGCGGCGCCGGCGGCACGGTGACGCTGACGGACTGCAGCGCCACGCCCGCCAGCCACACGGGCTGCGTGGTGCCGTATTTCAACCACGTTCTGGGCCAGCTGGCGCCGCTGGTACGCGATCTGTAGGGCTTCTTTGCCATGTGGCACGGGGCGGAGACTCTCGGGTTTTCGCCAATGCCGGATGTCGGGCCAATGCACGACTGTCCCTGAATACCGCCCCGGAATTGGCACAATAGGGCATGCGATCATGGTTCGATCCCTTCCGTTGGCGCGCGGCGACCCTGGCCGTGTCGGTCGTCCTTCTCCTGCAGGGTTGCGGTGCGGGTGATTCGTCCCCAGCAGAACCGAGCCCTCTCCAGGCGGCGATCGCGCCATCATCAAACACCACGACCACCTCCACCGCCGATTCAACGTCCCGGCGCTTGCTGGAAAAACCCCTTGCCGCTGACAGGGTCATCAGCGGACCGGGCGAACTCGTTTCGGCCACCCTGATCAACACCGTTGCCGCAGCCGACATCACCGCGGCGGTTCAAGGGCATGACAAGATGCCATCCGCCCTCCCGGTCTATGCCGTCACCTCGTACCGCCTGACCTACGTGACCCAGGACGGCTACGGCAACGACATCGTCGCGTCGGGGCTGGTCAGCGTTCCGGTCAAGGAACCGGGCTCCCCAAGTCCGGTGCTCAGCTACCAGCACGCGACCATCTTCAAGGATGCGCAGGCGCCCAGCAACAACGTGGTAGCGGCCGAACCCACGGTGATTCTCGCGTCGCTCGGCTTCATCGTTCTGGCGGCCGACTATGTCGGCTTCGGCGCCTCGAAGGCGGGACAGCACCCGTACCTCCTGTCGGCGCCGACCGCTGCGGCCGTGACCGACCTCCTGACAGCCGCCAGGACCTGGCGCCACAACGCCAGTGTCATCGATAACGGACAGCTCTTCCTGGTCGGCTATTCAGAAGGCGGGTACGCGACGATGGCAGCGCATCGCGCGCTTCAGGCCACCAACAGTTCGCACTTGCGGCAATTGGTCAGTTCGATCCCCGGGGCCGGGCCTTACCACGTGGGCGTGACCCTGGACATGCAACTCCAGCGCGTGCGCGATGAAAACGTGCTGATTGCAGGACTGATCAGCCCGGGGTTCTTGCGCTACCTGGGCTCCACGATTCGAAACGAAGTGCGGCGGCTGATCATGCGACTGGTGATCCCCGACGATGCCGACGTGACTTTCCAGTCCACCTTCCTGGACAACTTCTTGGCCGACAACGACGCCGCCATCGAGCGCGACAGCAATGTGCACGACTGGAAACCCGAGGCGCCGGTGCGGATGTTCCATGGCCGCGACGACCAGACCGTGCCCTACGTCGCCTCCACCCGCACCCTGCAGGCGATGCAGGCGCGCGGCGCTGGCAACACCGTGACGCTGACCGACTGCGTCGCCACCCCTGCCAGCCACCTCGGCTGCGTGGCGCCCTATTTCAGCCATGCGCTGGCGCAGATGGCGCCATGGGTGCGGGATCTGTGAGCGCCGGAACGGTCCTGAATGGATAGCGGCTTGCGGCCGTCCGGCGCTCAGATCGCGGCGGTTTGACGCCGAAAATCGGCCTTGATCGGCCCTGAGCCCTCTGTGCGCCACCCGGGTGGCGCACAGAGGGCTCAGGGCGGCGCCAGCCGCAGCAGCCGGCCCTTGGCGTTGTCGGTGAGCACGTAGAGCCAGCCATCCGGTCCCTGTCGCACGTCCCGGATGCGCTCGCCCAGGCCCGTCAGCAGGCGCTCCTCGCCTACCACCTGGCCGCCGGCCAGTTCGACCCGGTTCAGGAACTGGAACTTCAGCGAGCCGACGAACAGGCTGCCCCTCCAGGCCGGCCCGTAGCGGTCACTGGTCAGAAAGGCCATGCCCGAGGGCGCGATCGACGGGGTCCAGTGGTGCAGCGGCGGCTCCATGCCCGCTTTGGCCGTGATGCCTGCACCGATCGGGCCGCCGCCGTACTGCTCGCCAAAGGTGATGACCGGCCAGCCGTAGTTGCGCCCGGGCTGCGGCAGGTTGATCTCGTCGCCGCCCTGCGGGCCGTGTTCGTGCATCCAAAGCCGCCCGTCCGGGCCCAGCGTGGCGCCCTGGGGATTACGGTGGCCGTAGCTCCAGATCTCGGGCAGCGCGCCGGGCCGGCCGACAAAGGGGTTGTCCTTCGGCACACTGCCGTCCTTGCCGATACGCACGATCTTGCCGTGGTGGTTGTCCAGCGTCTGCGCGTCCTGCATGCGCTGAAAACGCTCGCCCAGCGTCAGGAACAGCGTGCCGTCGGGGCGGCCGTCCTTCATGCCCTCGACGATGCGGCAGCCGAAATGCAGGCTGCTGGCCACCTTGGGGCGCTGGCTGAAGATCACCCGCACATCCTCCAGCCGGGTGCGGTCCTCGGACAGGCGCGCACGGGCCAGTGCGGTGCTGTTGCCCGCCGCACCGACCGGCGCGGGCTCGGAAAAACAAAAGTACAGCGTCCGGTTGCTGGCAAAGCCGCGATCCAGCACCACATCCAGCAGGCCACCCTGCCCGCCCGCGGCCAACGCCGGCAGGCCGGCCACCGGCGGGTTCAGGCGGCCGTTAGCCTCAACCACCCGCAAGCGACCGGGCCGCTCCGTCACCAGGAAGCGGCCCTCCGGCAGGAAGGCCACCGCCCACGGGTTCTCCAGCCCCTGCGCCACCGGGATGGCCCGCACCGGGCCCGCAGCCGGTTGCGCCCAAACGGCCGGTGCAGCGGTTTGCAACAGCACAGACGCTATCAATAAGATTGCTGAAACGGACCATTTGACGCTGGGATGTGGCACTTATTTCTCCAAATCCAGTGATTGCGGCGCCCCTCGGCCTCGCAGCAGGGCTCAACCCGCCGCTAGAGCCTGATTTCGAACCAGGCCTCGTCCAGGTAGCGGTGCGGGCCGAAGGCGGCGGTGATGGCGGCGGATTCGGCCGCCTGCCACAGCTCCAGCACGTCGCGCTCGGGGTCGGTCAGCGCGCTGACGTCCGGGCTGTCGCCGTGGCGCGCGACGATGCCCAGCCAGGCGCGGTAGGTCGGCAGCACCAGGCTGGCGTCGCCCAGGGCGTCATCCAGCACGCGGCGGTAGCGTTGCTCGGCCGCGCGCCGGTCGGCCTCGCTGGCGTCCTCGGCGCCGACCAGGGTCAGGGTGTAGCTCATGGCGCCATTGTGGCCCGGGACACGAAACGGCGCGAGCGCCACTGGGCGGGCTGCCACGGCTCAGGCCGTTCAGGCCGCGCCGGCGCGCAGCGCGGCCCTGAGGCCGATGCCGATCTCCGGGCGCTCGGCAAACGGGTCGGGCGGGTTGTGCTGCCCGACGATCGCGTTCATGCGGTCGCTCACATTGCCCAGCGCCTTGGGATGGCTGTAGATGTAGAACTGGTCGGCGGCGATGGCGTCGAACACCTTTTGCGCGACCTGCGCCGCCGTGACCTTGCCGGAGCCCACCGCCTTGTCACTCATGGCCTGGCCGATGAGCTGGCTTTGCGTGGGTGTCTGATCCGCCAGGTCGGCCGGGCGGTTGCGGTGGCTCTGGCTGATGCCGGTGGGCACGAAGTAGGGGCACAGCACGCTGGCGCTGACCTGGTCGCTGACCAGTTTCAGGTCCTGGTACAGCGTCTCGGTCAGGCTGACGACCGCATGCTTGCTGACGTTGTAGATGCCCATGTTGGGTGGCGTCAGCAGGCCGGCCATGCTGGCGGTGTTGACGATGTGGCCCTCGTAGTTGGGGTCAGCCCCTGCGGCTTCGAGCATCATCGGTGTGAACAGGCGCACGCCATGGATCACGCCCCACAGGTTGACGCCCAGCACCCATTCCCAGTCGCGGATCGAGTTCTCCCACACCAGACCGCCCGCGCCGACGCCGGCGTTGTTGAAGACGAAATGGGGTGCACCGAATTGCGAACGCGTCGCCACGGCCAAGGCCTCCATCTGCTCGGCGCTGGATACATCGACCTTGCGGGCCAACACCTGCGCGCCGGCAGCGCGCATTTCGGCCGCGGCCGCGTCGAGCGCGTCCTGCTGCACGTCGACGAGCACCAGGTTCATGCCCAGCCGGGCGCCAACGCGCGCGCACTCCAGGCCGAAGCCCGAACCAGCGCCGGTGAGAACGGCCGTCTTGCCTTTGAAATCGGAAATCATGGATTTGCTTTCTTGAGGATGTAGCCCACGCGGGGAAAGTGAACGTGCACGGTGCCGGCGCGTTCGTCGGTCCGCCGCAAGGTGTAGTGCATGCGCGTGGCAGCGATCAACTCGCCCTCCGTGGGTTCGGGGCCGAAGCTCTCGGAGGTGATGCTGACCGGGGTGCCCAGCGCAAGGCCGTGCTCGTCCATGAACGGTTCTATTTCGGCGATGGTCGGCGTGGAACGGGCGCAGAGTGCGATGGATTCGGCAGCGCTGAACTTCTCCATCGTGCCGTGCCCGATCGCGGCCATGCGGTCCATCCAGGCCAGCACCGCCGGCGCGGCGTCCAGGATGCCGGCCATCGCGCTGGTCTGTGTGCGGGTGAACCACAGCGGGTGGTACGCGGAAAAGTCGGCAACGCTGGGCGCGGCCCCCAGCAGGAAGGACTGTCCTTCCAGCATGTCGGACAGGCGCCGCAGGTAGCTGCGGTAGGCTGTAGCCGCATCGGGCGCAGGCAGGCGCGCCATGCCCACGCGCATCTTGGCTCGGTCGTCTCCAAACACCTTGGCCTTCAGCCCCCACTGCTCCACCGGGGCGTCCGGTGAGCCCCCGAACATCTGCGCCGCCCCTTTGGGGGAAAAGTTCCAGGCCATCGCGGCCCAGAACAGCTTCTCGTCGGCCCACTGCGCCATGATGCGTGCGAGGCCCTTCTGGTCTTTCGGATAGAGCGTGGGCGTGGGCTGTCGGTGTTCCAGCACATCGCAGATCAGCGCGCTGTCGCAATAGATGTCGGCGCCGATCTGCAGGAACGGCGTCTTGCGGTAACCGCCGGTGAGCGCCACCACATCGGGCTTGGGCATGATCTGCGGAATGATCACCGACTTCCACGCGAGCTGTTTGTAGCCCAGGATCAGCCGAATCTTTTCGGAGAACGGCGACGAGGGGTAGTGATGCAGGATGAGATCGCTCATGGGCATTCTCCAGGCGTCAGGTCAATCAGTTGACCTTGACCAATTGCTTGCCGAAATTCTTGCCCTTGAGCAGGCCGATAAAGGCCTCGGGAGCCGATTCGAGGCCCTGGGCGACGGACTCGCGCGGACGCAGCTTGCCACTGCCCACCAGCATGCCCAGCTCGGCCAGCGCCTCAGGCCAGACCTCCATGTGCTCGCTGACGATGAAGCCTTCGATCTTCAGGCGGTTGACCAGGATCAGCGCCGGGTAGGTCAGCGGCAGAGGCGCGCCGTCGTAGCCCGCGATCATGCCGCACAGCGCGATGCGGCCGAACGCGTTCATGCGCAGCAGCACGGCGTCGAGCACCATGCCGCCGACGTTCTCGAAGTAGCCGTCGATGCCATTGGGGCAGGCGTCCTTGAGCGCCTTGCTCAGCGAGGCGGCATCGGCGTGGACCTTGTAGTCGATGCAGGCGTCGTAGCCCAGCTCATCGACTGCGTAGCGGCACTTGTCGGGGCCGCCCGCAATGCCGACCACCCGGCAGCCGCGCGCCTTGGCCAGCGCCGCGAACGCGCTGCCCACCGCGCCGGTGGCCGCGCTGATGACCACGGTGTCGCCGGCCTTGGGCGCGATGATCTTGACCAGGCCATACCAGGCGGTGACGCCGGGCATGCCCACCGCGCCCAGGTAGTGGCTCAGCGGCACGTGGGTGGTGTCCACCTTGCGCAGCGCGCCGGGCTGGTCGGCGTTCACCACGCTGTACAACTGCCAGCCCCCGAAGCCGACCACCTGGTCACCCGGCTGGTAGCGGGGGTTCTTCGACTCGACCACCTCGCCCACGGTGCCACCCTGCATCACCTCGCCCAGCGGTTGCGGCTGGGCGTAGCTCTTGCCGGCGTTCATGCGCCCGCGCATGTAGGGGTCCAGACTCAGGAAATGGTGGCGCACCAGCACCTGGCCGTCCTGCAGGGGCGGTGTGTCGGTGGTGGCGAGCCGGAAATTGGCGGCGGTGGCCTCGCCTTCGGGGCGGTTGTCGAGCAGGATTTGTTTGTTCTGGGGCATGGAGATTCCTTGGTTGATACGTTTTTGATAGCTGATGATGACCATTCGACGCTGGGATCGTGCCGATTTGATCTCTATTTCCGGGTTTCAGTCGGTTGAAATCTGCGGGTGAACGATTCCGGCCGCGGTGGCCCTGTCGGGCGCGCGGTTCACGTACTTGAAGGTTCCGGTGGCATGCGCGCAGGCCAGGCCGGCTTCGTCATAGATCGTGCCTTCGGTGAAGGCCATCGATTTCGTGCGGTGCATCAGCCGGCCTTTTGCCGTCAGACGACCGCCTGGCGTGACCTTGGCCGGGCGCATGAAACTGGTCTTCATCTCGATCGTGACCACGCCCATGTCCTGATTCACGCTGCGCGCGGCCGTCGCCATGACCACGTCGAGCAGGGTCATGCAGGCGCCGCCGTGGGTCACGTCGAACGAGTTCATGTGCTCGGGTTTGGGCGCGTAGTGGATCTCGGAATGCCCGTCCGCGAACACCTCCAGCGTGAACCTCAGCAGGTTCACGAACGGGATATGGGCACCGAACTTGAAGCTCATCCCCCGGTCACCACGCTCACGCCACCGTCCACGGCCAGCCACTGGCCGGTGATGTGTTTGCCCGCGTCGGAGGCGTACAGCAGGGTCAGGCCCTTGAGGTCTTCGTCGTCGCCCAGGCGGCGCAGCGGTGCGTGGGCCGCGAGCTTTTCCTCGCCCAGTGCCTTGAGCGTGCCGGCGGTCATCTTGCTCGGGAAGAAGCCGGGGCAGATGGCATTGACGGTGATGTTGTAGCGACCCCATTCGGCGGCCAGCGCGCGGGTGAAGTTGATCACCGCACCCTTGGATGTGTTGTACGCGATCGTCTGCATCTCGGGCGGGTTGCCGCCCAGGCCGGCAATGGAGGCGATGTTGATGATGCGGCCCGACTTGCGCGCGATCATGCTGTGCTTGGCGATGTGCTGGCTCAGGATGAAATAGCCGCGCACGTTGAGGTTCATGACCTTGTCCCAGGCCTCCACCGGATAGTCTTCGGCGGGCGCGCCCCAGGCGGCGCCGGCGTTGTTGACCACGATGTCCACCGGACCCATGCGCTCCAGGGTTTCACTCGCCAGGCGGCGGATGTCGGCCTCCACCGCGCAGTCGGCGGCGATCCAGCGGGCGTCGATGCCGGCCGCCTGCAGGTCGGCCACGGCCTCTTCCAGATCGGCGGCCTTGCGCGAACTCAGCATGATGCGCGCGCCTGCCTCGCCCAGCGCGTGCGCCATCTGCAGGCCCAGGCCGCGCGAGCCGCCGGTGACGAGGGCGGTCTTGCCCGTGAGATCGAACAGTTGCTGAACAGTGCGTGCGGTCATGGTGTCTCCGAAGGGTAGGGTTCAGGGCAGGGAAAAAAGGGCTCAGACCAGGTAGTCCATGCATTGGCGCTCGGCGCGCACCGCGGCGATGAACGGCTTGATCGCCACGTGCCGCGGGTGGTGCTGGTAGGCGTCCAGCGCCTCCTGGTCTTCGAATTCACTGTACAGCACGAGGTCGTAGGTGCATTCGAGTCCGGATTGTGCGATGGCGACCTCAAACCTCACTGTCCCCGGGGCGATATCGGCGCAGCCGTCGAGCATCACCTTGGCGCGGCGCAGGTTAGTCGCCTTGTCGGCGCCCTCCGCGTGCTCCTTGAACGTCCACATCACGATGTGCTTGAGCATCAGAAGGCCTCCTCGGGGCAGTCGGCGCAGGTCAGGTCGCGGTTTTCCACGACCTTGAGCCAGGCGCCGATCTTGGGTAGCTCGTAGTGGAAGAAGTAGCGTGCGGCGGCCAGACGGCCGGTGTGCGCCGCGCTGCCGGGGCCCGCCGCATGCGCGCGCGAGACCAGCGCCACGTCCAGCCAGATCCAGGCCAGCACGGTATGCCCGAACGCTTGCATGTAGGGCACGGCATTGGCCAGCGCATCGGTCGGGTTGCCGGTTGCCCACGCCGACCGTGTCGCCGCGCCCACGTGGCGCAGCGCATCGCCCAACGCGCTGGCGTGCGGCGCCAGTTCGGCAATCAGCCCGGCCTGCTCAATGGTGGCCTGCATGCGCGTGGCCAGCAACTGCAGGCCACGGCCCTCCTCCATCAGCACCTTGCGCCCCAGCAGGTCCATGCCCTGGATGCCATGGGTGCCTTCGTGGATCATGTTCAGGCGGTTGTCGCGCCAGTACTGCTCGACCGGAAAGTCGCGCGTGTAGCCGTAGCCACCGTGGATCTGGATCGCCAGGCTGTTGGCCTCCAGGCACCATTCGCTGGGCCAGCTCTTGGCGATCGGCGTGAGCACCTCCAGCAGCAGCCGCGCGTCGTCCGCGGCCCCGGCATCACCGGTGTGTTGCTCGTCCACCAGGCGGGCGCAGTAGAGCTCCAGCGCCAGAGCGCCCTCGCAATAGGCCTTCTGGGCCAGCAGCATGCGCTTGACGTCGGCGTGTTCGATGATGCGGATCTGCGGCTGCGCGGCATCCTTGCCGGCAGGCCCCATGGGCCGGCCCTGGGGCCGGTTCTTCGCGTAGTCCAGGCTGGCCTGGTAGCCGGCCATGCCGAGCATGGTGGCGGCCAGGCCGACGCCGATGCGGGCCTCGTTCATCATGTGAAACATGCAGTGCAAGCCCTTGCCGGGCTGTCCGACGAGGTAGCCCACGGCGCCGGCCTCCCCACGGACCGGATACTTGCCCTCGCCAAAGTTCAGCAGCGTGTTGGTGGTGCCGCGCCAGCCGCACTTGTGGTTCAGCCCGGCCAGCGCCACGTCGTTGCGCTCGCCGGTGAGCTGCCCGTCGGTGTCGACCAGCTTCTTGGGCACGATGAACAGCGAAATGCCGCGCGTGCCCGGCACCAGCTTGCCGTCCGGGCCCGGAATCTTGGCCAGCACCAGGTGGATGATGTTTTCGGTCAGCTCGTGCTCGCCAGCGGAGATCCACATCTTGTTGCCCTTCAGGCGGTATCGGGGCCCGAGCGGATCCGACGCGAAGCCCTCGCCATCCGGCACGGCGCGCGTGGCCACGTCGCTCAGGCTCGACCCGGCCTGGGGTTCGCTCAGGCACATGGTGCCGGAGAAGCGGCCGGAGAACTCATTGAGCGCAAACACCTGTTTCTGCAGCTCGGTGCCGTGCACCATGAGCAGGTTGGCGTTGCCGGTGGTCAGCATGCCGGAGCCGATGCTGACCGAGGCCATCGCAAAGAAACTGTTGGCCGCGGCCTCCACGGTGTAGGGCAGCTGCATGCCGCCGATGTCGTAGTCCTGTGCGGCGCTCAACATGCCCGAGGCCGCGTAGGCCTTTTGCGCTTCATGAGTGGCCTGGGGCAGGATGACCTTCTCGCCGTCGAACTGCGGCTCCTGGGTGTCCACCAGCCGGTTGAACGGTGCGTACTTTTCGCGGGCGATGCGCTCGCAGGTGTCCAGCACGGCGTCGAAGGTCTCGCGCGAGTGGTCGGCAAAGCGGGGCCGCTCGCCCAGCGAGTGCACCTGAATCCAGTCGTACAGCAGAAAGTCCAGGGTGTTGCGCGCGTTCATGGGATGGGTCCGGTCAAAGGGGTGAAAAACAAAGGGATTGCATGGCGAGCCGCGCTGCCAAGGGCCTGGTGCCGCGCCGGGACGGCTTACGCCTTACCACGGCAGCGGCAGCGGTTTCCAGCCGCCGCCCAAGTAGCGTCGCAGCTTGCGCCGCCACTTGGGCAGCGCGTTGAACTCGCGTTTGGGCACGATGCGCAGGCTCGGGTCGATGTCGGCCCAGCCCTGCAGCAGGCGCTCGGTGCCAGCGCCCTGGTAGTGCTCGAAGAAGCGCGCCAGGTCGCCGCGGAATTCCTTGAAGGTGTGGTAGTGCAGCACCTCGGCATCACAGGTGCGCACGGACAGCTGGCGGTCCTGCAGGATCAGCGACAACGCCACCTGCTCGATGGTGTGGATCGGGCAGATCGGAAACAGCGTGTCGATCAGGTCCACTGTGTCGGCGAGGATGTCGCGCTGGCTGGCGCGCAGACCGATCACGCCCGAGTTCCACATCGCCGAATCGCCTGGCACCTGCTTCGCACGGCCCCGGATCATCAGCGCCTGCCGGCGGCAGGTGTCGTCCAGGCGCCGTTGCGACCGCGAATGCGTGCGGTTGCCATGGACCGTGCCCTCCTGTGCATGAAGCACGATGTTGCCCTGCTCCACCGCGTCGAGCCAGCCCTGCGGCGGGCGAGTGAACGCGGTGTCCGAGTCGACAAAAGCCCAGACGCGGTCACCACCGGAGTCGAGCGTGTCGATCGCCCAGGCAAATGCGCAGGGCTTCATGCGGTGGATGTACCCCTGCGGCCCCTGCCAGTGGCGCCGCTGCTCGCTGGAATACACCAGGTACTGCAGCTGCGGGGGGGTGCCGATCAGGGCCTGCAGAGGGGCCGGGTCATCGGTCACGACCACGATCTCGATCGAGGCGGTGTCCGGATGCCGCCAGAGGGAGAGCAGCGAGTAGGCGGCCTCCTGGTAGTAGCTGGCGGCGCCGTGCACCAGATAGAGCAGGCGCCTTGCCGGCGATCGGTCCACGGCCCCGTCCACTCAAGACTGCCCGGCCAGTGGTGCGTCAGAGCACTTCGAAGATGCCGGCCGCGCCCATGCCGCCACCAATGCACATGGTGACGCAGACGCGCTTGGCGCCGCGGCGCTTGCCTTCGATCAGCGCGTGGCCGGTCAGCCGCTGCCCGCTGACGCCGTAGGGATGGCCCACCGCGATGGCGCCGCCATTGACGTTCAGGCGGTCGCCCGGGATGCCGAGCTTGTCGCGGCAATAGATCACCTGAACGGCGAAGGCCTCGTTGAGCTCCCAGAGGTCAATGTCGTCCATCTTCAGGCCCAGGCGCGCGAGCACCTTGGGGATCGCAAAGACGGGACCGATGCCCATCTCATCCGGTTCGCAGCCGGCCACGGCAAAGCCCAGGAAACGGCCCAGCGGTTGCAGCCCTTTTCTGGAAGCCAGGGATTCGCTCATCAGCACGCACGCGCCGGCCCCGTCGGAGAACTGGCTGGCGTTGCCAGCGGACACCAGGCCGCCGGGCAGCGCAGAACGCAGACCGCTGATGCCTTCCTTCGTGGTGCCGGCACGGATGCCTTCGTCGTTCTCGATCGTGACCTGTTTGGTCATCAGGCCCATGACCTTGTCCGCCACGCCGGCCGTCACCGTGATCGGCGCGATCTCCGCCTTGAACAGGCCGGCCTCCAGCGCGGCGGTGGCCTTCTGCTGGCTGGCGGCGCCGTATTCGTCCATCGCGTCGCGGCCGATGTTGTAGCGCTTGGCCACGTTCTCGGCCGTCTGCAGCATGTTCCAGTAGATCTCGGGCTTGTTCTTGACCAGCCACGGATCGGCGAGCATGTGTTTGTTCATCTCCTGCTGCACGCAGGAGATGCTCTCCACGCCGCCGGCCACGAAGACGTCGGCCTCGCCGGCAATGATGCGTTGGGCGGCCAGGGCGATGGTCTGCAGGCCCGAAGAGCAGAAGCGGTTGACGGTCGTGCCCGATGTGGTCACCGGGCAGCCCGCACGCAGTGCGATCTGGCGTGCGATGTTGGCACCGGTCGCGCCCTCGGGTGAGGCGCAACCCATGATCACGTCGTCGACCTCGCCGGCATCGATCCCGGCGCGGGCGATGGCGTGCTGCACGGCGTGGCCGCCCAGGGTGGCGCCATGGGTCATGTTGAAGGCGCCCTTCCAGCTCTTGGCCAGCGGCGTACGGGCGGTAGAAACAATAACTGCGGATGTCATGATGATTCCTTATTCGTGTGTGCTTGAACGTCCGGCGCGCCTCAATTGAAGGTCTTGCCTTCGGCGGCCAAACGGGCCAGCAAGGGTGCCGGCTGCCAGAACCTGGCGTCGTCCAGAGGGTTCTTCGCAAAGCGGTTCATGGCCTGGACCACGTTGAACAGGCCCACCTGGTCGGCATAGTTCATGGGCCCCCCACGGTGCGCAGGGAAGCCATAACCGAAGATGTAGACGATGTCGATGTCGCTGGCCTTGTTGGCAATGCCTTCTTCAAGGATGTGCGCGGCTTCATTGACCAGCGCAAACACCAGACGCTGCACGATCTCCTCGTCCGAGATCTTGCGTGGCGTGATACCCAGCGACTTGCGGTGGTCCTCGATCATCTTGACCACTTCGGCATTGGGAATGGCGTCACGCTTGCCCGCAACGTAGTCGTACCAGCCCGCGCCAGTCTTTTGCCCGAAGCGTCCCTTTTCGCAAAGCAGGTCTGCGGTCTTGCTGTACTTCATGTCGGCGCGTTCCGTGGCGCGGCGCTTGCGGATGGCCCAGCCGATGTCGTTGCCGGCCAGGTCGCCCATGCGGAACGGGCCCATCGCCATGCCGAATTTCTCCATGGCCCTGTCCACCTGCTCGGGCGTGCAGCCCTCGTCCAGCAGGAAGCCGCCCTGGCGGCCGTACTGCTCGATCATGCGGTTGCCGATGAAGCCGTCGCACACGCCAGAGACGACCGCTGTCTTCTTGATCTTCTTCGCGACGGCCATCACGGTGGCCATCACATCCTTGGCAGTCTTCTCGCCGCGCACCACTTCCAGCAGTTTCATCACGTTGGCCGGGCTGAAGAAGTGCAGGCCGACCACGTCCTGGGGTCGCTTCGTGAAGCTGGCGATCTTGTTGACATCGAGCGTGGAGGTGTTGGACGCCAGGATGGCGCCGGGCTTCATGACACGGTCGAGCTCCTTGAACACCGCCTCCTTGACGGCGATGTCCTCGAACACGGCTTCGATCACCAGATCGGCGGCACCCAGGTCGTCATAGCTCAGCGTGGTGGACAACAGGGCCATGCGTTGGTCGTACTTGTCCTGCTTGAGCTTGCCCTTCTTGACCTGGGCTTCGTAGTTCTTGCGAATGGTGGCGATACCCCGGTCCAGCGCCTCCTGCTTCATCTCGAGCATCTTCACGGGGATGCCGGCATTCAGGAAGTTCATGGCGATGCCACCGCCCATGGTGCCCGCACCAATGACCGCGACTGCCCCGATTTCGCGCTTTGGCGTGTCTTCCGGCACATCGGGGATCTTGCTGGCTGCACGTTCGGCGGTGAACAGATGGCGCAGCGAGCGGCATTCGGGCGTCCACATGAGGTTGATGAAGATCTCGCGTTCGAACGCCATGCCATCGGCAAACTTCTTGGTCGTGGCGGCCTCCACGGCATCGACGCACTTGGCCGGCGCCGGGAAATTCTTCGACATCCCTTTCACCATGTTGCGGGCGAACTGGAAATAGGCGTCTCCCAGCGGATGCTTGCAAGGCAGGTTGCGCACCTGCGGCAACGCGCTGCCATCCGCATGTTTCGCGGCCATCTCCTTGGCCAACCCAAGTGCTTCTGCCGGCAAGGCTTCAGCCGACGCGGCCATCTTGTCAAACAGTTTCTGCCCCGGCAACATGGCCAGCATTTCACTCTTGATGGGCTCACCGCTGACGATCATGTTGAGCGCCGGTTCCACACCGAGCACGCGCGGCAGGCGCTGCGTCCCACCCGCGCCGGGGATCAGTCCGAGCTTGACTTCGGGCAGCGCCACGTTGCAGCCGGGCGCCGCAATGCGGTAGTGGCAGCCCAGGGCCAGTTCGAGTCCACCGCCCATGCAGACCGTGTGGATGGCGGCCACAACGGGCTTGCCGGAATTCTCCAGCGCCTCGATCACGCTCAGCAGGTTGGGCTCCTGGGTCGCTTTGGGGCTGCCGAACTCCCGGATGTCGGCGCCACCGGAGAAGGCCTTGCCGGCACCCGTGAGAACAATGGCTTTCACTGCGGCGTCCGCGTTGGCCTGGGCCAGCGCGTCGGTGATACCGATCCGCGTCGAGTACCCGAGGCCGTTGACCGGCGGGTTATTGAGAGTGATCACCGCCACGTCGCCGTGGACTTTGTATTCAGCCGTCATGCTGGAGTTCCTCGTGAAAAGAGATGAAACGAAAAACGAACGATCGTTCTATTTTGAATTCTAGGGGCTTTTTGTTGCGGTGCACGAAGGCCTTGTCACGACCGGGACTGAGCCCGACGCGCCATCAGACCTCCAGCCACTCCTTGCGGGTGTAGGCGTCAGCACGCAGGCTCTCTGGCGTGCCTTCGAACACGATGCATCCATGGCCCATGACCAGCGCGCGGTCAGAAATGGCCATGGCGATGGTCAGCTTCTGCTCGATCAGCAACACCGAGATGCCACGCGCCTTGAGCTTTTGCAGGTACTCACCCACCAGTTCCACGATCTTCGGCGCCAGACCTTCGGTCGGCTCGTCGATGATGATCAGGTCCGGATCGCCCATCAGGGTGCGGCACAGCGTGAGCATCTGCTGCTCGCCACCCGACAACACGCCGGCCTCGGTGTGCTGGCGCTCCTTGAGCCGAGGAAACATGTCGTACATGTCATCGAACGACCAGCGGCTGCCTTTGCCGGAGCCCTTCTGGCCGAGCATCAGGTTCTGGTGCACCGTCAACGCGGGAAAGATATCCCGGCTCTCGGGCACATAGCCAAGGCCCAGGTGGGCGATCTCGTAGGCTTTGCGGCCCAGGATCTCCTGGCCTTTCCAGACGACGCTGCCCTCGCACTGCACCAGGCCCATGATGGCCTTGGCCGCGGTTGAACGCCCCGATCCGTTGCGCCCGAGCAGAGCGACGATCTCGCCTGGCTCGACGCCGAAGCCCACACCATGCAACACATGGCTCTTGCCGTAGAAGGCATGCAGGTTGTTGATTTTCAACATGTCAATGACCTCCCCCTGCCTGCGCGTCCGCCACGGAAGATCCCAGGTACGCCTCCTGCACCTTGGCATTGGCGCGCACCGCGTCCGGCGTATCAAAGGCAATCACTTCACCATAGACCACCACGGCGATCTTGTCGGCCAGACCGAAGACAACCCCCATATCGTGCTCCACGGTGAGAAGCGTCTTGCCGACAGTGACCTCCTTGATCAGCCCGATGAAGCGCGCGGTTTCACTGCGGCTCATCCCGGCCGTGGGCTCGTCGAGCAGGATGACCCCCGCGCCGCCCGCAATCGTGATGCCGATTTCCAAAGCCCTCTGTTCAGCGTAGGTCAGGTTCATGCCGAGCACATCGCGCTTTTTGTCGAGTTTGATCATCTCCATGAGTTGCTCGGCGCGCTCGTTGGCATCATCCAGGTCGGCCAGGAACTTCAGGAAGGTGTACTTGTAGCCCAGACTCCAGAGTACGCCACAGCGCAGGTTCTCGAACACGCTGAGCTTGGGGAAGATGTTCGTGATCTGGAAGCTGCGCGAAAGGCCCAGCCGGTTGATCTCGTAGGGCTTCATGCCGTTGATCCGCTGGCCACCGAGAAGCACATCGCCGCTGGTCGGTTCAAACCGGCCACTGATCAGATTGAACAACGTCGACTTGCCGGCGCCATTCGGCCCGATGATGGCCACACGCTCCCCTGCCGTCACCGCCAGGTTGGCCCCTCGAATGATCTCGGTCTTGCCGAAACTCTTGCGGAGATCACGGAGTTCCAATGCATACGCGCTGCTCATCAGGCGGTCTCCCTGCGTTTGATTTCTTTCTCGATCTCGGTCTGAATCTCGCCCCACTGGCGCTTGAACTGCCGTCGGGTGACCTCGAACAGGCCGAAGCCCGTCAACAGGACAAACAGCGAGCCAAACCAGCTGTTCAAACCGCGTGCATGCAGGGTCACACCAAGGAACCTGACCGCATCGCCCGACCCCGAATCCAGCTGCAGGTGGTAGATCATCTCGATCATCGCGCCCGCACCCAGCAGCACGATCAGGAACGTGACGCCGAGTGCCAGGTAGCTCACCCACAGCGTGCGCAGCTTGCCAAAAGCGGCCACGCGCAGGTTCATCATGATCAGGCTGGCGATGCCCCCTGGCGCGTACATCACCATGAACATGAAGATCAGCCCCAGGTACAGCAACCAGGCCTTGGTGAACTCGGACAGCAGAACAAAGGCGATCACCATCAGGATGCCGCCCAGAATAGGCCCAAAGAAGAACGTGGCGCCACCCAGGAAGGTGAACAGCAGGTAGGCCCCCGAGCGGGCTGCACCGACCACCTCGGCCGTGACGATCTCGAACAGCAGGCTGCCCAGCCCCCCAGCGATGCCGGCAAAGAATCCGGAAATGACGAAGGCGTGGTAGCGCACGCGCTGGGTGTTGTAGCCGACGAATTCCACGCGCTCGGGGTTGTCACGCACTGCATTGAGCATGCGCCCCAGCGGGGTGCGCGTGAAGGCATACATCGCTGCCACTGCCAGAAAGGTGTAGACCGCGATGAGGTAGTAGACCTGCAGGGGCGGACCGAAAGTGATGCCAAAAAACGGCTTGCCAATCACGCGGTTGCTGGATACGCCGCCTTCTCCGCCGAAGAACTCCGGAATCATGAGCGACATGGCGAACACCAGTTCGCCCAGCCCCAGTGTGATCATGGCAAAGGTGGTTCCCGACTTGCGCGTGGTCACCCATCCGAAGAGCACAGCGAAGCCAAGTCCGGCAATACCGCCCACCAGCGGGATCAGGGACACCGGCAGCGGCAGGGACCCATTCGAGATGCTGTTCAGCGCATGGATCGCCACGAAGGAGCCCAGTCCGGTGTACACGGCATGTCCGAAGCTCAGCATGCCACCCTGGCCCAGCAGCATGTTGTAGGACAGGCAGGCAATGATGGCAATGCCCATTTGCGACAGGATCGTCACCGACAAGCTGCTGGTGAACAGCAGCGGCATCACGGCGAGAATCAGAGCAAACAGGCTCCAGACAATCCAGCGCCCAAGGTTCAGCGGTTTGAATTCGTAATACTTGGTCATCGATCAGCCCTCCCGGGTGCCCAGGAGGCCCTTGGGCCGGAAAATCAGGATCAGTACCAGGAACAGGTACGGAAGGATGGGAGCCACCTGCGAAATGGTCAGCTTCACCAGGGTGTTGCCCTGGGCGCCCGGACTGAGCTGCACCCCCATCTGGGCCGCCAGCGAGCCAACCGAGTAGTCGAAGGCGACCGCGAAGGTCTGGATCACGCCGATCAGCACCGACGCAAGAAAAGCCCCCGACAACGATCCCATGCCACCCACGACCACCACCACGAAAATGACAGATCCGACCGTCGCCGCCATGCTGGGCTCGGTCAGGAAGGTGCTGCCACCGATCACACCGGCCAGCCCGGCCAGCGCAGCTCCCGCGCCGAACACCATCATGAACACGGCCGGCACGTTATGACCCAAGGACTCCACCGCCTCGGGATGGGTCAGTGCCGCCTGGATGACCAGACCGATGCGGGTGCGTGTGAGCAGCAGCCACACTGACACCAGCATGACCAGCGCCACCAGCATCATGAAGCCGCGGGTGGCCGGGAACGGCGAACAGACCAGGCGCACCGCCGCATCGGCGGCGCTGCACATCTCTGCAGGCGCAGCGCCCCAGACCATGCTGAGACCTTTGGCCGAATGGTTGATCAGCGTGAAGACCGGGCCCTGCAGCAGCTCCGGCGGCCGAAACTCGACTGCGATGCGGCCCCAGATGAGCTGCACCAGTTCCAGAATGACATAGGAAAGACCGAAGGTGATCAGCAGCTCCGGCACATGGCCGAACTTGTGCACCCGGCGAAGACACAGGCGCTCGAACACGGCGCCCAGGGCGCCGACCACCAGCGGCGCGATCACCAGCGCAGGCCAGAAGCCGACCAGACGCGACACGGTATAGCCGACGTAGGCGCCCACCATGTAGAAGCTGGCGTGCGCAAAGTTCAGGACGCCCATCATGCTGAAGATGAGCGTGAGCCCGGAACTCAGCATGAACAGCAACAGGCCATAGCTCAGCCCGTTGAGCATCGAGATGATGAAAAACTCCATTCGAAAAGTCCTTCCTGAGCGGCAAAAAAAGAAAGAGCCCGATACGGTGCACCCGCTCGGGCTCCAGCGTCAACCCGCCTGGATCAGGAGGGGCGCTTCATCTGGCAGCTGGTGGGCGTGCTCGACACGTAGTTCGGGTACTCCTTGAGCGGCACCAGGGTCATGCCGGTGTTCTCGGGGCTGTAGGGGTACTTCGCGCTGGCTTTGTCCCAGACCGTCATGTACAGCGGCTGCTGCAACTGGTGGTCGGTCTTGCGCATCTCGACTTCGCCGTTGATGCTCTGGACACGGATGCCCTCCAGCGCAGCCGCAACCTTGACCGGATCGGTGGACTTCGCCTTGGCCATCGCCGCACCCAGGGTCTCGAAAATCCGGATCGTGGAGCCCGTGTAGAAGTCGTCGTTGTATTTCTTCTTGAACTCGTCCTGCCACTTCTGCATCTGCCCACCCATGTTGTAGTGGTTGTAGGCAATCTGGTAGACCCGGCCCGCGCCATTGGTCCCCAGCGCGGTCGGCGTGCCCGTGACGCCGGCGTAGTAGGTGAAGAACTTGCCGTTGTAGCCGCCTTCGTTGGCCGCCTTGATCAGCAACGAAAGGTCGGAACCCCAGTTGCCGGTGATCACGGTGTCGGCACCGGAAGCCTTGATCTTGGCGATGTAGGGCGCGAAGTCGCGGGTCTGTGCCAGCGGATGCAGGTCTTCACCGACGATCTGGATGTCCGGCCGCTTGCGCGCCAGGGTTTCCTTCGCGTACTTGGCCACCTGCACGCCATGCGAGTAGTTTTGGTTCAGCAGATAGACCTTCTTGACGTCCTTCTGCTCCGAGATGAAGCTGGACATGGCCTCCATCTTCATGGTCGTATCCGCGTCGAAACGGAAGTGCCAGTAGTTGCACTTGCTGTTGGTCAGATCGGGATCAACTGCGGAATCGTTGAGATACAGCACTTCCTTGCCGGGATTGCGCTCGTTGTGCTTGGCCACCGCATCCGACAGCGCCAGTGCCACCGACGAACCGTTGCCCTGGATGATGTACCGCGCGCCGCCGTCAATGGCCGCCTTCAACGCATTCAGGCTCTCCGCCGGACTGAGCTTGTTGTCAATGGGGGTCACTTCGAACTTCACGCCCGCCGGGTTGCCGGCGCCGCTGAACTTCTCGGCGAAGAACTGGTAACCCTTGGCCTGGCTCACGCCAACCGGGCCGAGCAGACCCGTCAGCGGGTCAATGCGAACCATCTTCACGACCTCGCCCTTCTGGGCGAACGCCACAGACACGCCTGCCAGCATGACGCCAACGGCCACAGCCTTCATCGCAAATTTCATCGAGTATCTCCTTGGTTTTGGACAACAGATTGAGGGTACAAGCTTTGCGGCGGCGCCCCGTCAGGGAATGCCCGTAGGAACTATCACCCTCGCGACTGCGCGGCCACGCCGAGCCGCTGAGTCACAGGCCCGGCAGCTTGTAATCCTTCAGCATCTCGCGCAGCTTGGCTTTCATCATCTTGCCGGTGCCCCCCAGCGGAATCGCATCGACGAACACCACGTCGTCGGGGATCTGCCACTTGGCCGTCTTGCCTTCATAGAAGGCCAGAAGCTCCTCCCGGGTCAGCTCGGTGCCCGGCTTGCGGACAACGGCAACAATGGGACGCTCGTCCCACTTCGGATGCTTCATGCCGATGCAGGCCGCCATGGCCACGGCTGGATGCGCCATGGCCACGTTCTCCACGTCGATGGAACTGATCCACTCGCCGCCGGACTTGATCACGTCCTTGCTGCGGTCGGTGATCTGCATGTAACCATCGGCGTCGATGGTGGCCACGTCGCCCGTGGGAAACCAGCCGTCCACCAAGGGCGAGCCGCCTTCGCCTTTGAAATACGCCTTGATGATCCAGGGTCCCTTGACCAGCAGGTCGCCATAGGCCTTGCCATCCCAGGGAAGATCGTGGCCCTCGGCATCGACGATCTTCATGTCGACCCCGAAGATGCCGCGGCCCTGCTTGAGGCGCACCTTCATCTTGTCCTCGACGGACATCGGCAAGTGCTTGTTCTTGAGCGTGCAGACCGTGCCCAGCGGCGACATTTCGGTCATGCCCCAGGCGTGCAGCACCTCCACTCCGTATTCATCGTTGAACGCCGTGATCATCGCGGGCGGGCAAGCGGAACCGCCGATCACGGTGCGCTTGAGCGTGGAGAAACGCAGCTTGCCGGCCGACATGTGGCCCAGCATCATCTGCCAGACCGTGGGCACTCCAGCCGCGAAGCTGACCTTCTCGCCTTCGATCAACTCGTAGATCGACTTTCCGTCCATCGCAGGGCCGGGGAACACCAGCTTGGCACCCGTCATGGCGGCGGAATACGGCAGACCCCAGGCGTTGACATGGAACATGGGCACCACGGGCAACACGCTGTCGCGCGCGCTCATGCTCAGCGCATCCGGCAAGGCGCCTGCCAGCGCATGCAGCAGGGTCGAACGGTGGCTGTACAGGGCCGCCTTCGGGTTGCCGGTGGTACCGCTGGTGTAGCACATGCTGGAGGCCGAGTTCTCGTCGAACACCGGCCATTGGTACTCGCTGGACTGGGCGGCGATCCAGGATTCGTAGCTTTGCAGGCCGGGAATACCCGAATCGGCCGGCAGTTTGTCGGCGTCGCACAATGCCACGAAATGCTTCACCGTCGGACAATGGGCGTGGATGGCCTTGATGATGGGCAGAAAGCTCATGTCAAAGCACAGCACCGAATCTTCGGCGTGATTGACGATCCAGGCGATCTGCTCCGGATGCAGGCGAGGATTGAGCGTGTGCAGAACCCGGCCCGAACCGCTGACGCCGAAATACAGCTCAAGGTGGCGGTAGCCATTCCAGGCCAAGGTGGCCACGCGGTCGCTGAAGCCCAGCTTCAGCGCATCCAGCGCGTTGGCGACCTGGCGCGCGCGACGAGCAACGTCCTTGTAGGTGTAGCGGTGCAGATCGCCTTCGACGCGGCGGGAAACCACCTCGCCCTCGCCGTGGTGGCGTTCGGCAAACTCGATGAGCGACGAAATGAGCAACGGATGGTCTTGCATCAAACCCAGCATGGCAACAACTCCTTGAATGAATGTCTGTAATCGGTACAGCGAGGGCAATAGCCGCGGCAGCAGGCGCGGTGTGCGGCCAAACCCGGCCAACCGATAACTGTGACCCATCCTGCCATCGTCCGCAACACCTGTCTTTGAAAGGACAATTGATTCGGGTAAACCCCAGCCACGCGATGCCGCCTCGCGCCCGTGGCGCACAATTCCCCTGCCACTGCCCATTTCTGCACGCCGTCCTTGCCTCATGCTGACCCCCGCCGCAACTGTCGCGCAGACGTTCATCCGCAACCAACCCTGGCACGCTTCGTTGACGCCTGGGCAGCAAGCTCGGCTGATGGAGCAATTGACCTTCGTCAAAGGGGAAAAGGGCGACTGCCTGCTGCCCGCCGGTGCAACCGTCAAAGGGTGGTACGCGGTGCTTGATGGCCTGGTCAAGTTGCAAAGCACCTCAGCCGAGGGCCGCGTGTCGGCGTTCCTCGGTGTACCCGCAGGCGAGTGGTTCGGGGAAGGCTCGGCCCTCAAGGCCGAGCCGCGCCGTTACGACGTGGTGGCGCTGCGCGACACCACCCTGCTGTGCCTGGCGCGGGCCGATTTCCAGGCCCTCCAGGAACAGAACCTGCCCTTCAACCGCTACCTCGTGGCGCACCTCAACCGGCGCCTCGGCCAGGCCATGGCATTGATCGAGGCCGGGCGCCTGCGCTCTCCCGAGGAGCGCGTCGCGCTGTACCTGAGCCGGGTTTTCTGGCCGGGCGTGCGCAAACTCAGCCTCTCGCAGGAGGAACTGGGGCATCTGGTCGGCCTGTCCCGCCAGACCGTGAATCGCGTCTTGCGCCAGATGGAGCGCCTGGGCCTGGTGTCGCTGGCGTTCGGCCGGGTGGACATCCTGAACGAGCCCGCCCTCTTGAACTACCCTGCCCGTGCCTGAGCACAGGCGGTACAAAGTCCCCAGCGACCTCAAGCCTGCTCGGGTGTCGCGACAATGCAGACATGAACACCTTGGTGGACGGCTCGATGGCCGTGGATGCAGGTCTGCGCTGGAACAACCGGTTCGCAGCGCTCGGACCCTCGTTCCATACGCGCCTGGCGCCGCACCCGTTGCCCGATCCGTACTGGGTTGGGAAGAGTCGTGCGGTCGCCGGGCAACTTGGCCTTTCCGACGCATGGATGGACTCGCCCGTCGCCCTGGAGGTATTTGCCGGCAACCTGCCCCTGTCGGGTAGCGCGCCACTGGCCAGCGTTTACAGCGGCCACCAGTTCGGGCAGTGGGCAGGGCAACTGGGCGACGGCCGTGCCATCCTGCTTGGCGAAGTCGCCACCGGCGACGGCGCAGGACTCGAAGTGCAGCTCAAGGGCAGCGGGCTGACCCCCTACTCTCGCATGGGTGACGGGCGTGCCGTGCTGCGATCCAGCATTCGCGAGTTTCTTTGCAGCGAAGCCATGCACGCGCTGGGCATCCCCACCAGCAGGGCCCTGTGCGTCGTCGGCTCCGACGCGCCGGTGTACCGCGAAGAAATCGAGACCGCAGCCGTGGTCACCCGTGTGGCACCGAGCTTCATCCGCTTCGGCCACTTCGAGCATTTTTCAGCGCGCGGGCAACTCGGCGAGCTCAAGACCCTGGCTGATTTCGTGATCGACCGGTTTTATCCGGCGTGCCGCGAAACGGGCGCCTTCGACGGCAACCCCTACGCCGCCCTGCTGGAAGCGGTCAGCGGGCGCACCGCCGCCATGGTGGCGCAGTGGCAGGCCGTCGGCTTCTGCCACGGGGTGATGAACACCGACAACATGAGCATCCTCGGCCTGACCCTGGACTATGGGCCGTTCCAGTTCCTGGACGCCTACGACCCCGGCCACATCTGCAACCACTCCGATCCGCAAGGCCGCTACGCCTACAACCGCCAGCCCAACATCGCCTACTGGAACCTGTTCTGCCTGGGCCAGGCGCTGCTGCCGCTGATCGGCGAACCCGACCAGGCCATGGCTGCGCTGGAACCCTTCAAGACCGTCTTCCCCCGGGAACTGGATGCGCGCATGCGGGCCAAGCTGGGGCTGACGGACGCCCCGCGGGAGCCGGACCGCGATCTGATCGACGCATTGTTGATGCTGATGGCACAGGATCGGGTGGACTACAGCATCTTCTGGCGCCGCCTGAGCCGATGGATGGCCGGTGAAGGCGGTGAACCCGTGCAAGACCTGTTCATTGACCGTGGGGGTCTCGACGCCTGGATGCTACGGTATCAGGAGCGTATAAAGACCATTCCACGCTGGGATGGCGCCCATCAGATGCTGAAAACAAATCCCAGGTACATCTTGCGCAACCATTTGGGCGAAGAAGCCATCCGCGCGGCCAAAGTGCGTGACTATTCTTGGGTCGAACGTCTGCTGACGCTGCTGGAGCGCCCGTTCGAAGAACACCCCGGCAACGAAGCGCTGGCCGGATTTCCGCCCGACTGGGCCTCCACCCTCTCCATCAGCTGTTCATCATGACCAAGCAGACGACCCGGACCGACGCCGAATGGAAAGCCTTGCTGGCGGAAAAAGGCGCCGAGCCACTGGCCTTCGAAGTGACCCGCCACGCCGCCACCGAGCGCCCCTTCACCGGCAAATACGAGGACCACTGGACCCCCGGGCAATACGCCTGCATCTGCTGCGGCGCCAAGCTGTTCGAGTCGGACACCAAGTTTGACGCCGGCTGCGGGTGGCCCAGCTTCTGGCAGGCGGCCATTCCCGGCGCGATCGAGGAACGGGTGGACCGCAGCCACGGCTGGGTGCGCACCGAAACCTTGTGCGCGCAGTGCGGTGCCCACCTCGGCCATGTGTTCGAAGACGGCCCGGCGCCCACCGGCCTGCGCTACTGCATGAATTCGGCCTCGTTAGACTTCAAGCCTGAGTGACCGGCCGACTTCATGAAAATCCTGCTTGATTTCTTCCCCATCCTGCTGTTCTTCGGTGCCTACAAGTTCTATGGCATCTACGTGGGCACAGCCGTGCTGATGGCCGCCACGGTGGTGCAGATGGCAACGATCTACGCGATCGACCGCAAGCTTCAAACCATGCACAAGGTGACCCTGGCCTTGGTGCTGGTGTTCGGTGCCCTCACCCTGACCTTGCAGGACGACCGTTTCATCAAGTGGAAGCCCACCGTCCTGTACGCGGCGATGGGGCTGGCGCTGGCCTTTGCCTTGTGGGTGCTGCGCAAGAATTACCTGAAGGCCCTGCTGGGCAGCCAACTCTCGCTGCCCTCGACGGTCTGGCATCGCCTGAACGTCGCGTGGGTCTGGTACTGCGCGTTCATGGCGGCCATCAACGGCTACGTGGCGGCCTACTACAGCACCGAGGACTGGGTCAACTTCAAGCTCTGGGGCTATGCGTTTCCGCTCGCCTTCATCCTGGCGCAGGGCTTCTATATCTCGCGCCATCTCAAGCCTGACGATCAGCCCGGCACACCGGGGAACTGACGGCGACCACGAGGACCACCGACATGACGAGCCCCCTGGCCCGACAGATGGCACAGCGCCTGGAGGAAATCCTGCAGCCCGTCCAGCTTGAAGTGATTGACGAAAGCGGGCAGCACGCCGGCCATGCGGGGGCCAATGGCACCGGCTTTGGCACCCATTTCCGGGTGCGGATCGCATCGCCCTTGTTTGCGGGGCAAAGCCGCGTGGCACGCCATCGCCTTGTGTATGATGCGCTGCAAGATTTCATCGACCAGGGTGTCCATGCCCTGGCCATTGAAGTTCTTTGAAGCGGCTCCGGGGCGCTATTTTTACAATAGCTGTCCGCGACCTGCCGACGCAGACTTACCAGGAAATTTTCCATGAAAAAGCAACTTCTGACCGCCACCCTGGCGGCTGCCCTGCTGGGTGCCATGGCTCCCGCATTTGCCCAGAATCTGGCCATCGTCAACGGCAAGCCCATTCCCAAATCCCGCGTCGACGCACTGGCCCAGCAAATGGCCCGCGCGGGTCGCCCAGTTCCGCCTGAGCAGCAGAACCAGCTGAAGGACGAGGTCGTTGCCCGTGAAATCTTCATGCAGGAAGCCCGCAAGCGCGGCCTGGACACCACCGAGGACTACAAGAACCAGCTCGAACTGGCCCGTCAGTCCATCCTGATCCGGGAGCTGTTCACCGACTTCCAGAAGAAAAACCCGGTGAGCGACGCCGAAGCCAAGGCCGAGTACGACAAATTCGTCGCGGCCAACGGCGGCAAGGAATACCGCGCACGCCACATCCTGGTCGAGAACGAAGACGAGGCCAAGGCCATCATCGTCAGCCTGAAGAAGGGCGGCAAGTTCGATGAGATCGCCAAGAAATCGTCCAAGGATCCGGGCTCGGGCGCCAATGGTGGCGATCTCGACTGGGCCAGTGCCGGCAGCTACGTGCCCGAGTTCTCGGCCGCCATGGTCAAGCTCGAAAAAGGGCAACTGACCGAGGTGCCGGTCAAGACCCAGTTCGGTTGGCATGTGATCCGCCTGGACGACATGCGCGAGGCCAAGCTGCCCCCGTTCGAACAGGTCAAGCCACAGATCGCCCAGCAAATCCAGCAACAGAAGCTGGCCCAGTTCCAGGACGAACTGCGCGCCAAGGCCAAGGTCGAGTAACCGCCACTGCGCCGGGCAACAGCAACGCGGCTTCGGCCGCGTTTTTTCTGGTTTCGGCCGGTACTGCGCCTGAGGTCAGGCCCCGTGCGCCGTGTCGAGTTCCATGTAGGCCACCGCCCGCCCGTAGGTGGCCAGCGCGGCCTGGCGCGGCGCCGCAAGGGCCGCCATCCGGAATCCGTAGCGTTCCCAGTACGGCACCGAATCCTGGACCGCCACCAGGGCCGCCCGGGCCAGTCCCAGCACGGCCATGCGGGCGCGAAATGCCTCCACCAGCGCCCGTCCCGTTCCCCCTTGGCGCGCGATCGGCGCCACCGAGAGGTCATGCAGATACAGGCAGTCCGGCTCGCTGGGCAGCTCGCAGGTTCGGGCATCCAGCGCCGGCGGCTGCCCGGCTGTCCAGGGCAGCGCGAACAGATAGCCGATGACCGTGCCATCGCGCGCGGCGACCAGGCAGGTGGACGGCGACGCGGCGCGCTTGGCCTCCAGCGAGGCCTGCGACTCCGGCACCAGCTCGGTGTAGCAAGCAGCCTGAATGGCCATCACGGCCGGCAGATCGGCGGTGGTCATGCTGCGGATGTCGAGCCTCGACGTTGGTGGGGCTTTCATGGTTTGGGACGATTCCATCGGTTCGATTCACTGCGGACCCGGCTCAGGGGCGGTGCGCAGGTGCCAGTATCGCCGAGCCTCATCGCCCCGCCACCGGCGCGAGAAAGGCCCTGGCGGGATAATCCGTGCATGTCTCTCCTGCCCCACCAGCTTGAACTGCTGGCCCCTGCGCGCGACACCGAGATCGGTATCGAGGCGATCCATCACGGTGCCGACGCCGTCTACATCGGCGGGCCGTCCTTCGGCGCCCGCACCAGCGCAGACAACCGCGTGCAAGACATCGCCCGGCTGGTCAAACACGCGCACCGGTTCCAGAGCCGCATCTTTGTCACGCTGAACACCATCCTGCGCGACGACGAGCTGGAGCCCGCGCGCAAGCTGGCCTGGCAACTCTATGACGCCGGTGTGGACGCGCTCATCATCCAGGACATGGGCCTGCTGGAAATCGACCTGCCGCCGATCCAGCTGCATGCCAGCACCCAGACCGACATTCGCACCCCGGAAAAAGCCCGTTTCCTGCAGGACGTGGGTCTGAACCAGATCGTGCTGGCGCGCGAACTGACCCTGGAGCAGATCGCCGCCATCCGCGCGGCCACCGACCCGGCACGCTGCACGCTGGAGTTCTTCATCCACGGCGCGCTGTGCGTGGCCTACAGCGGCCAGTGTTACATCAGCGAGGCGCACACCGGGCGCAGCGCCAACCGCGGCGACTGCTCGCAGGCCTGCCGCCTGCCCTACCAGGTGACCGACGCCCAGGGCCGCTTCGTCGCCCACGACAAACATGTGCTGTCGATGAAGGACAACAACCAGAGCGCCAACCTGCGTGCCCTGATCGATGCCGGCGCACGCAGCTTCAAGATTGAGGGCCGCTACAAGGACATGGGCTATGTGAAGAACATCACCGCCCACTACCGAACGCTGTTCGACGCCATCCTGGACGAGCGCCCCGAACTGGCGCGCGGCTCTTCGGGCCGCTGCGCCTTCGGCTTCACGCCCGACCCGGACCAGAACTTCAACCGTGAGTTCACCGACTACTTCGTCAACGGCCGCCAGATGGACATCGGCGCCTTCGATTCGCCCAAAAACCCGGGCCGCGCCATCGGCTGGGTCACGAAGACAGGGCCCAACTGGTTCGAGTTCGAGGCCGACGATCTGGCCCTCGTGCTGCACAACGGCGACGGCCTGTGTTATCACGACCTGCAGAAGGAACTGGTGGGCGTGCAGATCAACCGCGCCGAGCCCGCCGGCGCACCGGGCCACTGGCGCGCCTTCCCAAAGGATCCGATGGCCGGCTTCAAGGACCTTCGCAAGGGCACCCGCATCAACCGCAACCGCGACATGGACTGGGTGCGGGGCCTGGAAAAGAAATCCGCCGAGCGGCGCATCGGCGCCTGGCTGCGCCTGACCGAGACCGATGACGGCCTGGCACTGGCCCTCACCGACGAAGACGGTCATGAAGGCCTGGCCTCGCTCGCCCTGCCCTATCAGGCGGCAAAGGTCCCCGAACAGGCGCTGGACAAGCTGCGCGACCAGCTTTCGCGCCTGGGGGACACGATCTTCGAACCGATCGATGTGGCGGTGAACCTGGAGCGCCCCTGGTTCGTGCCCGCCTCGATGCTCAACGCACTGCGCCGCGACGCCGTCGCCGCGCTGGAAGCCGCCCGTGCCGCAACCTGGCAACGACTGCCCCGCGCCATGCCGGTCGAACCACCCGCCACCTACCCGGAAGACACCCTGACCTACCTGGCCAACGTGTTCAACCACAAGGCGCGCGACTTCTACGCAAAGCATGGCGTCAAGCTGATTGCCGCCGCCTACGAGGCGCATGAGGAAGATGGCGAGGTCAGCCTCATGATCACCAAGCACTGCGTGCGCTGGTCGATGAGCCTGTGCCCCAAGCAGGCCAAGGGTGTGACGGGGGTGCAGGGAACGATCCGAGCTGAACCCTTGACCCTGATCAACGGCAACGAACGACTGGGCTTGCGCTTCGACTGCAAGCCCTGTGAAATGCATGTGGTGGGCAGGATGCGGCGCCATGTGCTGGACCAGGCCCGCGCCGCCCCGTTGACTTTCTACCGGACCCGCCCGGCCCGGTGAGTCCCGAAGCCCCCTGAACCAGGAGTCCCCATGAAAATCCTTCTGCCGATTGACGGCACCGAACTCGCCCTGCACGAGGTCCGGTTTGCCCTTCGCCTGGCCACGGAAGGGTTGAAAGCCAGCTTTTTGCTGGCCAATGTCCAGGAACCGGCCAGCTTCTACGAAGTCGTCACCGCGCACGACGCCGCGGTGCTGGAGACCATCAGCCACAGCGCAGGCCAACATGCCCTGCAACCGGCGCTCGACCTGCTGCACCAGGCGGGGATGGAGGCGGAAACCGTGGTCGTGACCGGCGATGCGGCCCATGCGGTGGTGGACCTCATCGAGGAACACAGCTGTGACCTCGTCATCATCGGAACCCGCGCGATGGGCCTGCTTCGAAAGGCCCTGTCGGGCTCCGTTGCGCAAGACCTGGTCAATGCCTCGCCGGTACCGGTGCTGCTGGTCAAGCCACCCGCCGAGCCGGAGCCCACGCTCGACGACGCTGAATGACGGGATCGCCTGGCTGGCACCACCGCGACGCCGTCGAGCTCGCCGGCGAACACGGGGTCGACCCGACACGGGGGCTGGATGCGTCTGACGTCGCGCATCGGATCGCGCGACATGGGGCCAACGAACTGACCGGCAAGGAGGCCAGCAGCTGGCTGACCCTGCTAGCGGACCAGTTCAAGGACTTCATGGTGCTGGTGCTCATCGCTGCCGCAGTGGTCTCCGGCGTGATCGGCGAACTGGTCGACACTCTGGCGATTGTGGTGATCGTGGTTCTCAATGCGGTCATCGGTTTTGTTCAGGCCTGGCGCGCAGACAAGGCGATGGCCGCGCTGCAGCAACTCGCCGCCGCGCACGCCACGGTGCTGCGTGACGGCGAGGTGAGACAGATCCCGGCGGCCGGCCTGGTACCCGGCGACATCGTGTTGCTCGAAGCCGGCAACCAGGTGCCAGCGGACCTGCGGCTGATCGACCTGGCCCAGTTCCGCGTGGACGAGTCCGCACTGACTGGCGAATCCGTCACGGTCGAGAAGCACACCGCGCCAATGACCGGCGTCGTTCACGCGCTGGGCGACAGGCTCAACATGGCCTTCAAGGGGACCACCGCCACGCACGGGCGGGCGCGCGGCCTGGTCGTGGCCATCGGCATGAGCACCGAACTGGGCAAGGTGGCGCGCCTGCTGGACCGCGACACTGACCGCAGCACGCCGCTGCAACGTCGGCTGGCGGCTTTCGGCAAGCGCCTCTCGCTGGTCGTGATCGCCATCTGTGTCGTGATCTTCACCGTGGGGGTTCTGCGCGGCGAGTCCCCATTGCTGATGGCCTTGACCGCCATCAGTCTGGCCGTGGCGGCCATTCCCGAGGCACTTCCGGCGGTGGTCACCGTCTTGCTGGCACTGGGTGCGCGCAAGATGGTGTCGTTCAATGCACTGATCCGGCGTCTGCCCTCCGTGGAGACCCTGGGTTCGGTCAGCTTCATCTGCTCCGACAAAACCGGCACGCTGACGCAAAACCGGATGCACGCCGAGGTGTTGCTTGCTGATGGAGAAAGCTGGCAGCCGGGTGAGCCATCGCCCAAGCCAGTGCACCAGGAACTGCTGCGCGCGGCGGCGCTGTGCAATGACGCGACTCACACGCTCAAGGGCGGCTGGGCGGGCGACCCGACGGAAACCGCACTGACGCAGGTCGCGGGCGATGCCGGCCTGCACAAGCCCACACTCGAGCAGGACGCGCAACGTGTTCTGGAGTTCCCGTTTGATGCCGAACGCAAGCGCATGACCACCTTTCACCGCACGCCGGATGGCCTGGTCGCCTACACAAAAGGCGCGCCCGAGGCGGTGCTGGCGCAGTGCACGTCGCAATGGCAGCCGGGCGGAGAAAGCCCACTGCGGCGCGCTGAGGTGCTGGGTGCCGCCGAAAAGCTGGCAACCCAGGGGCTGCGAGTGCTGGCACTGGCCCGGCGCAGTTACGAGCAGTTGCCCGGCACCGGCGAACTCGAAGTGGTGGAAAGCGGTCTGTGCCTGATCGGCCTGATTGGTCTGATCGACCCCCCGCGGCCCGAGGCGGCTGTGGCGGTGCGCGACTGCGTCAGCGCAGGCATCACGCCGGTCATGATCACCGGGGATCACCCAGCCACGGCACGCGCCATCGCGCAGCGCCTGGGTATCCTGAGCGGCGCCGAAAGCGACGTGCTCACCGGGGCCGACCTGGCCGCCTTGAACGACGCCGCCCTGCGCGAACGGGTCCGGACGGTTCGCGTCTATGCGCGCGTCGATCCACTGCAGAAGATCCGCATCGTCGAAGCCCTGCAGGCGCAGGGTGAATTCGTCGCCATGACCGGCGATGGGGTCAACGACGCACCGGCACTCAAACAGGCCGACATCGGCGTGGCCATGGGTCGGGGCGGCACCGACGTGGCGCGTGAGGCCTCCAGCCTGGTGCTGCTGGACGATAACTTCGCGACCATCGTAGCGGCCGTGCGCGAAGGCCG
The DNA here is from genome assembly GCF_022705245.1 of Candidatus Skiveiella danica. NCBI lineage: Bacteria > Pseudomonadati > Pseudomonadota > Betaproteobacteria > Burkholderiales > Comamonadaceae > Candidatus Skiveiella > Candidatus Skiveiella danica. The sequence goes on from NZ_JAKJEW010000015.1 coordinate 59,535, forward strand.
GCGCATCTACGACAACATCCGCAAATTCGTGCGTTACGCCATGACGGGCAACTCGGGCGAGATCTGGACCATCTTCCTCGCACCGCTCATGGGCCTGCCCATCCCCTTGCTGCCGATCCATATCCTGTGGGTCAATCTGGTCACCGACGGCCTGCCCGGCCTGGCATTGGCGGCCGAGCCGGCGGAGCGCGGTGTCATGCAAAGGCCCCCTCGTCCGCCCAGCGAGAGCCTGTTTTCGCATGGCATGTGGCAGCACATCCTGGCCATCGGCCTGTTGCTCGGTGGACTGTGTCTGGCGGTACAGGCCTGGGCTCTTTCCACCGGCCACTCGCACGGGCAGACCATGGTCTTTACCGTGCTCACGCTGGGGCAGATGGCCCACGTCATGGCCATCCGTTCGGAGTTCGACTCCCTCTGGCGCCAGGGCTTGCTTTCAAACAAGCCGCTGCTCGGCGCTGTGCTGGCGACGTTCGCACTCCAGATGGCCGTGATCTATGTTCCGGTGTTCAACACGGTCTTCAAGACCGCACCCTTGAACGCCATGGAACTCGGCATCTGCCTGGCGGCTGCGATGGTGGTTTTCATTGCCGTGGAAGCTGAAAAAACCTGGCGACGTTTCAGAGCGGCCACTCTAAATCAGGTCGCGAGTTAAGTTGTCTTCTCTAGACACTCCGCGAGACACTTCATCCTGCACAGCGGCCATGCATTGATCCATTGGCCGAATACAACACTCAGGAAAGAAGTCCGACATGGCAACCAGCAATGCAACCCCCACCAACACCCCTGTCGACACTGTCAAGGCGGCTGTCGCCAAAGTCGCGGCCAAGACCCGCGCGGTGAAGAAGCCCGCAGTCAAGGCCCGGCCCGTCAAGGCTGCCGCCGTGAAGGCGCCGGCAAAGACCGCCGCAAAGACCATGAAGAAGGTTGCTGCGAAGGCGCCCACCCTGAAGCAGGTCGCGCACAAGGGAACCCGCAAGGTCACCTCCGTGGTGCACATGACGCGCGACGCCTCGTTCAAGCTCATCGACTCCCAGCGCTCGATCTGGCTGGCAGGTTTGGGCGCGTTGGCCAAGGTCACCACGTCCACGGGCGTCAAGGGCGAGAAAGCCTTTGAGTCGCTGGTCAAGGCCGGTGAGAAGTTTGAGGCCCAGGCCCGCGGCGCGATCGACTCGAATGCCAACATGCTCAAGGGCCGCATAAGCGACGCCACCAATGTGGTGGATCAGGGCATCGGCACGGTCGGCGACGCGTTTGACACGCGCATCAAGCAGGCCCTGACCCGCCTGGGTTATGGCAAGAAGACCGTCAGGTAACTGAATTTCCCATGGCGCGGGTCCCTGCGCCGTGGGACACCGTTCATTCAGGCGGTCGTTGAGCGGCCCCGCAGGCGCTTGACCGCCGTCACGCCGGCCAGCACAAGCCCACCCGCCACGATGCCCGCGCAGGCATTGAGCAGCGCCGGGACCAGGACACCCCACAAGCCACCCATGGGCCAGCGGCTCACAGAGGCCAACGCCGATTCAATCCCGTGGTGCAACGCCGGCACCCCGTGGGTCAAAATGCCGCCCCCCACCAGAAACATGGCTGCTGTTCCAGCAACGGACAAGCCCCGCATGAGCCACGGCGCCGAACGAACGATGGCGCCGCCGAACGCGCGCGCGCCAGCAGTGGTCCTGCGACTGAGCCACAAGCCCAGGTCATCGAGTTTCACGATTCCAGCCACAAATCCATAGACACCAACTGTCATGATCAGGGCGATCCCGGTCAGGACAGCCACTTGCTGCAGGAACGGGGCTGCCGCCACCGTGCCCAGCGTGATGGCGATGATCTCGGCGGACAACACGAAGTCGGTGCGCACCGCCCCCTTGATCTTGCTCTTCTCGAACACGACGAGGTCGACGGTCACATCGGTCACCACCCGGACCCGTTCGGCACGGCGGGCGTCTTCTTCCGCCGGGCTGTGCAGGTATTTGTGGGCCACTTTCTCGAAGCCTTCAACGCAGAGGTAGGCACCGCCGACCATCAGCAAGGGGGTGACGGCCCACGGCGCGAGCGCACTGATGGCCAGCGCCGCCGGCACCAGAATCGCCTTGTTGACCATGGAGCCTTTTGCGACCGCCCAGACCACAGGCAATTCGCGATCCGCCGTCACGCCGGCCACCTGCTGGGCGTTGAGTGCCAGGTCATCCCCCAACACACCCGCCGTCTTCTGCGCGGCGACCTTGGTCATGACCGACACGTCATCGGCCATGGCCACGCTCTTGCTGGCGGCCACCTTGGTCATTGCCGCGACGTCATCCAGCAGGGTGGCAATATCGTCGATCAGCAACAGAAGACTGGAACCGGCCATGGGTAATCCTGGGTGGATTCAGTGGTTGCCGATATCAACGGGCGGCGCCTCAGCCGACCCACTGGCGCGCATTGCGCCAGATGCGCATCCAGGGGCTCAAGGCGTCGGCGGCGCCATCCGTCCAGCTCATCTGGATGTTGCGGAACACGCGCTCGGGGTGCGGCATCATGGCCGTGAAGCGGCCGTCTGCCGTGGTCACGCCGGTCAGGCCGCCGGGACTGCCGTTGGGATTGAACGGATAAGCCTCGGTGGGCGCGCCGGTGTGGTCCACAAAACGCATCGCCGCAATCGCCTGGTCGGCATTGCCCCGGTACCTGAAGTTGGCATAGCCCTCGCCATGCGACACCGCAATCGGCAGACGGCTGCCGGCCATGCCCTGCAGGAACAGGCTGGGCGAGTCCAGCACCTCGACCAGCGACAGCCGGGCCTCGAAGCGCTCGCTCTGGTTGGTCGTGAAGCGCGGCCAGTCCTGTGCGCCGGGGATGATGTCGGCCAGTTCGGCAAACATCTGGCATCCGTTGCACACGCCCAGGCCAAAGGTATCCGAGCGGCCAAAGAAGCCCTGGAATTGCTCGGCCAGCGCCGGGTTGAAGGTGATGGAACGTGCCCAGCCGATGCCGGCACCCAGCGTGTCGCCGTAGCTGAAGCCGCCGCAGGCCACCACGCCCTTGAAGTCCGCCAGCTGGGCACGCCCGGTCTGCAGATCGGTCATGTGAACGTCAAAGGCCTCGAAACCCGCTTCGGTAAAGGCATAGGCCATCTCCACATGCGAGTTGACGCCCTGCTCGCGCAGGATGGCGACCTTCGGCCGGGACAGGTTCAGGAACGGCGCGGCAACATCCTCTGACGGGTTGAACGTCAGCGACACATGCAGTCCGGGGTCACTGGGAACGCCAGCCGCCGCATGCTCGGCATCGGCGCAGGACGGGTTATCGCGCTGCTGGCAGATCTTCCAGCTCACGCTGTCCCAGACCTGGTGAAGGTCGGCCAGCGGTGCATGAAACACCTCTTTCGTGTCGCGCCAGACACTGAGCTCGCCTTTGCCGCGTGCCAGGCCGGAAGACTCGGGCCGCGTCTTGCCGATGAAGTGGCTGTGCTTTGACAGGCCGTGCTCGCGCAGGGTCTGCATCACGGCGTTGCGCTCAGCGGTGGCCACCTGCAGCACCACGCCCAGTTCTTCGGTGAACAGGGCCTTGAGCGTCAGTTCCTCGCGCCGGGCGCTCACCTGGCCGGCCCAGTTCTTGGCGTCGCCGTATTCGGCACGGCTGTCCGTGATGCCGTCGCCTTCGGTGACCAGCATGTCGATGTTCAGTGCCACGCCCACATGGCCGGCAAAGGCCATTTCCGCCACGGTAGCCAGCAGGCCGCCGTCGCTGCGGTCGTGGTAGGCCATGATCTGACCCCGCGCGCGCAGCGCATTGATGGCGTTCACCAGGTTCACCAGGTCTTGGGGATCGTCCAGATCCGGCACGCCATCCTTGTCCGGGCAACCCGGCTGGCCCAGTACCTGCCCCAGGATGCTGCCACCCATGCGGTTGCGGCCATGGCCCAGGTCGATCAGCACCAGCGTGGTGTCGTCATGGTTCGAATCGAGTTGCGGCGTGAGCGTGCCGCGCACGTCGGCCAACGTCACGAACGCGGTGACGATCAGACTGACGGGCGACGTGACTTTTTTCTTTTCCGCACCGCCGCCCGGGGCGTCGTCCGTCACGGTCCACTGGGTGCGCATCGATAGCGAATCTTTGCCCACGGGGATGGAAATGCCCAGCGCCGGGCACATTTCCATCCCCACCGCCTTGACGGTCGCGTAGAGGTCCGCGTCTTCGCCGGGTTCGCCGCAGGCGGCCATCCAGTTGGCGGAGAGCTTCACGCGCGCCAGCTCGATGGGTGCGGCCAGCAGGTTGGTGATGGCTTCGGCCACGGCCATGCGGCCCGAGGCGGCGGCGTCCAGGGCGGCCAGCGGCGTGCGCTCGCCCAGGCTCATGGCCTCGCCGGCAAAGCCCTTGAAGTCGGCCAGCGTCACCGCGCAGTCGGCCACCGGCACCTGCCATGGGCCCACCATCTGGTCGCGGTGGCTCAAGCCCCCCACGGTGCGATCGCCAATGGTGATCAGGAAGCGTTTGGAGGCCACGGTCGGGTGGCTCAGCACGTCGATCACCGTCTTTTCCAGGTCCACGCCGGTCAGGTCCATTGGCTGGAATTCACGCTTGACGGTCGTCACGTCGCGTTGCATCTTGGGCGGTTTGCCCAACAGCACGTTCATGGGCATATCGACTGGTGCCCCCACGCTCTCCACTTCGTGTGATTCACTGCCCCCCGAAGGGTCTCTCGCGGCTTGGGACGGCCCGGCGCCGCTCACGCCATCTCCCTCGTACACCAACAGGTCAGGCTCTTCGGTGGCCACGCCGACCACCGCAAACGGGCAGCGCTCACGCTCGCAGAAGGCCTTGAACATCTCCAGCGAATCGGGCGCAATCGCCAGCACGTAGCGCTCCTGGCTTTCGTTGCTCCAGATCTCCTTGGGCGCGAGGCCAGACTCCTCCAGCGGCACGGCGCGCAGGTCGAAGCGCGCGCCACGCCCGGCGTCGTTTGTCAGCTCGGGGAAGGCATTGGACAGGCCGCCCGCACCCACGTCGTGAATCGCCAGGATCGGGTTGCGCTCACCTTCGGCCCAGCAGTGGTTGATGACCTCCTGCGCCCGGCGTTCGATCTCGGGATTGCCGCGCTGCACCGAGTCGAAGTCCAGCTCGGCCGCGTTCGCACCGGTGGCCATGGAACTGGCCGCGCTGCCGCCCATGCCGATCTTCATGCCGGGCCCACCCAGCTGGATCAGCAGGGAGCCGGCCGGGAACTCGATCTTCTTCGTCTGGCCGGCGTCGATGGTTCCCAGGCCGCCCGCAATCATGATGGGCTTGTGGTAGCCACGCTGTACACCGCCCACCGACTGCTCGTACTCACGGAAGTAGCCCAGCAGGTTGGGCCGGCCGAATTCATTGTTGAAGGCTGCGCCACCCAGCGGGCCCTCGGTCATGATCTGCAGCGGGCTGGCAATGTGTTCCGGCTTGCCGCCGCGCTGGTCGGACAGGCCGCCCCAGAGTTTCGACACCGTGAAACCGGTCAGCCCCGCCTTGGGTTTCGACCCACGGCCGGTTGCGCCTTCGTCGCGGATCTCGCCGCCCGCGCCGGTGGATGCGCCGGGGAACGGCGATATCGCCGTGGGGTGGTTATGGGTTTCCACCTTCATCAGGACGTGGTTCAAAGAACTACTTTTCTGATAGCTGTCAACGACCAATCCACGCTGGGAAGAGGCTGTTTTGGCTATGAAACTCTCGACTTCGACCCCCTCCATGACCGAAGCGTTGTCCGAATACGCCACCACGGTGTGCTGGGGCGCAAGCTGGTGCGTGTTGCGAATCATGCCGAACAGGCTCCTGCCCTGCGCCACGCCGTCGATGGTGAACTCGGCGTTGAAGATCTTGTGCCGGCAATGCTCGCTGTTGGCTTGGGCAAACATCATCAATTCGACGTCGGTCGGGTTGCGGCCCAGCGTGGTGAAGGCGTTCACGAGGTAATCGATCTCGTCATCGGCCAGCGCGAGGCCAAACCGGGTGTTGGCGGCCACCAGCTCGGCCCGGCCGCCCTGGAGCACATCCACATGCTCCATCGGCGCCGGGTGCAGCTCGGTGAACAGGCCCAGGGCGGTTGCGCGCTCGAACATCACGCTCTCGGTCATGCGGTCGTGCAGCAGCGCGGCCACGGCCTGCAGCTGTTCCGGCGACAGGGTCGGCTTGCCGAGCAGGCCGGATTTGAGCGTGACGCGGTATTCGGTGATGCGCTCGACCCGCTTGATGGGCAGGCCGCAGTTGTGGGCAATGTCGGTGGCCTTGGACGCCCAGGGTGACACGGTGCCGAAGCGGGGCGAGACGACGATCAGCGCGCCGTCGGCGCCTCCGGCGTACGGGTCACCATAGGTCAGCAGCGCGGCCAGGCGGTCGCGGTCGGCGATGGATGGCTCGGCTTCCGAGGCCACCAGATGCACGAAACGGGCAGAAATGCCATGGATCCGGTCATGTATGGCCGCCAGGCGGGGCAACAGTTGCTGAACACGAAAGGCGCTGAGGGCGTTGCCGCCCTCGAACTGGGCAATGTGCAGGGTCACGGTGGTGGCCTTGAAGGGATGAACCGGGTTGGCTGGAAGCTCGCGCGGCCGCCGCCGACTGGGGCGGCTGGTGAAAACCCTGAATTTTAACGGGCGCTGGCCCCCTTCAGCGGCTCGGGAACCCCGGTGGGATAATCGCGACCCATGACCATTACCTACAAAGACGCCGACGGCATTGCCGGTATGCGCGTGGCGGGACGGCTCGCTTCCGAAGTGCTCGACTACCTCACGCCCCACGTCAAGCCGGGCGTCACCACCAACGAACTCGACCGTCTGGCACACGACTACATCACCCAGGTGCAGGGCGCCATCCCCGCACCGCTGAATTACCAGCCAGCGGGCTACATCCCCTACCCCAAGTCGATCTGCACCTCGCTCAACCACCAGGTCTGCCACGGCATTCCGAACGATAAGCCGCTGAAAAAAGGCGATTCGATGAACATCGACATCACGGTAATCAAGGATGGCTGGCATGGGGACACCAGTCGCATGTTCCTCGTCGGCGAATGCTCGATCGCGGCCAAGCGTCTGTCCGCCCTCACCTTTGAGGCCATGTGGCACGGCATCGTGCAGGTCAAGCCCGGTGCGCGGCTGGGCGACATTGGCTGGGCGATCCAGAAGTTCGCTGAAGGCCACGGTTTCTCGGTGGTGCGCGAGTTCTGCGGCCACGGCATCGGGCGGGTGTTCCACGAAGAGCCGCAGGTGCTGCATTACGGCAAACCGGGCACGTTGGACGAGCTGGTGCCGGGCATGACCTTCACCATCGAGCCGATGATCAATGCCGGACGCCGCGACATCAAGGAATTGGGCGACGGCTGGACCATCGTCACCAAGGACCACTCCCTGTCCGCACAGTGGGAACACACCGTGCTGGTGACGGGCGACGGCTACGAAGTGCTGACGCTTTCGGCCGGAAGTCCCCCGCCGCCGCCTTTCGTCAAGGCCTGACCCTCAAGGCGCGGGCCAGCTGCCCCTTACGACACAACATGACCGACCTGCCCGCGCTTCGCAGCAAATACCGCCACGACAAGCAAGAGATCCTGCGCTCGGCAGCGACGAGTGGCTCGTCGTCGCGGGGCGTGCGCGCGACCTTGCGCACACTTTCCGCGTTGACCGACGAGTTGTTGCGTGGCCTGTGGCGGTACGCCGGGTTCGACGCACCCTTTGTTTTGGTGGCGGTGGGCGGTTTCGGCCGCGGCGAGCTGTTTCCCTACTCCGATGTCGACGTGCTGCTGCTCCTGCCAGACGATCAGTCGCCCGATACCGACGAAGGGTTGAAAGGGCAGATCGAAGCCTTCATCGGCAGCTGCTGGGATGCCGGCCTTGAGATCGGCTCCAGTGTGCGCACGCTGGCCGACTGCCTGGCCGAAGCGGCCAAGGATGTGACCGTCCAGACCTCCCTGCTGGAGGCTCGGCTGATTGACGGCGATGCCGCCTTGTTCAACGCCTTCCGCAAGCGTTTCGACGCCGTGATGGACCCTGCAGCCTTCTTCGTGGCCAAGACGCTGGAGATGCGGCAGCGCCACACCAAGTTCGAGGACACCCCCTACGCACTGGAGCCGAACTGCAAGGAATCACCCGGTGGCCTGCGCGACCTGCAGATCATTCTGTGGGTGGCTCGCGCTGCCGGACTGGGCAGGAGCTGGGATGAACTGGCCCGAAAGGGTCTCGCTACGCCCTTCGAGGTGCGCCAGATCAAGCACAACGAGGCCCTCTTGAGCCTGATCCGCACGCGCCTGCACCTGATTGCCCGCCGCCGTGAGGACCGGCTGGTATTCGACCTCCAGACTGCGGTGGCCGAATCGTTTGGGTACTTGTCTGCCGTCCCATCCGACGGCAAACCGGGCCATCGCCCCAGCGAAGTCCTGATGAAGCGCTATTACTGGGCGGCCAAGGCAGTCGCCCAGCTCAACCAGATCCTGCTGCTCAACATCGAAGAGCGCCTGCAATCGGATCGGGGCGCCTCGACCCATGCGCTGCGCCCCATCAATGAGCGCTTCTTCGAGAAGGCCGGCATGATCGAGGTGGCCAGCGACGACCTGTACCAGAAGCATCCCCACGCGATCCTGGAGACCTTCCTGCTCTACCAGACGCACCTCGGGCTCAAGGGTCTGTCAGCGCGAACCCTGCGCGCGCTGTACAACGTGCGCACCATCATGGATGCCTCCTTCCGGCACGATCCGATCAACCGCGGCACCTTCCTGCGCATCCTGCAGCAGCCCGCCGGCATCACGCACGCCATGCGGCTGATGAACCAGACCTCGGTGCTGGGGCGCTACCTGTGGGTGTTCCGGCGCATCGTGGGCCAGATGCAGCACGATCTGTTTCACGTCTACACGGTGGACCAGCACATCCTGATGGTGTTGCGCAACATGCGCCGCTTCTTCATAGCCGAGCATGCGCACGAATATCCCTTCTGCTCGCAGCTGGCCGCGGGCTGGGACAAGCCGTGGGTGCTGTACGTCGCCGCCCTGTTCCACGACATTGCGAAGGGGCGCGGCGGCGACCATTCCGAGTTGGGTGCCGTCGAGGTGCGCCGTTTCTGCCGCGAGCATGGCATCGGAAAGGATGACACCCGGCTCATCGAATTCCTGGTGCATGAGCACCTCACGATGAGCCGCATCGCGCAGAAGGAAGACCTGAGCGACCCTGATGTCATCCGCGCCTTCGTCGAGCGCGTCGGCAACGAGCGCTACCTGACGGCCCTGTATCTACTGACCGTGGCCGACATCCGCGGCACCAGCCCGAAGGTCTGGAATGCCTGGAAGGGCAAGCTGCTGGAGGACCTGTACCGCTACACGCTGCGCATGCTGGGAGGTCGCGCGCCCGACGCCAGCGCCGACATCGAGGCCCGCAAGCGCGAGGCGCTGGTGCTGCTGGCCCTGCATGCCGAGCCGTTCGAAGGGAACAAGGCGCTCTGGGACACGCTGGACGTGGGCTACTTCATGCGCCACGACGCCGCCGACATCGCCTGGCACACACGCCAGCTCTCCCGGCATGTGCCCAAGTCCGGCGCACCCGGTCGAACCATCGTGCGGGCACGGCAGTCCACCGTCGGCGAAGGCCTGCAGGTGGTGGTCTACACGCCCGATCAACCCGACCTCTTTGCGCGCATCTGCGGATACTTCGACCAGGCAGGCTTCAGCATCCTGGATGCCAAGATCCACACCACCCACAACGGCTTCGCGCTGGACACTTTTCAGGTCGTGACCGCCATGCTGCCCGAGCACTACCAGGAGCTGGTGAACATGGTCGAGTCAGAGCTCGCCCATACGCTGGAGCACCCCGGCCCGTTGCCCCCGCCAGGGCGTGGACGGGTCTCGCGCCGCGTGAAGAGCTTTCCCTTTGCACCGCGGGTGGACCTCCAGCCTGACGAAAAAGCCCAGCGCTGGCTGCTGAGCATTTCCGCCAGCGACCGCACCGGCCTGCTGTACAGCGTGGCGCGCGTGCTGGCCCGCCACCACATCAACCTGCAACTGGCCAAGATCACCACCTTGGGCGAACGGGTGGAAGACACGTTCCTCATCGATGGGCCTGAGCTGCAGCAGAACCGCCGCCAGATCGAGATCGAGACCGAGCTGCTGGAGGCGCTGACCGCCTGAAGCGTCTCAGGCAGCCGGCACAGGCGAGCGACCGTAGCTGTGCACCCGTCCCTTGTAGGCCGTCGCGCCGTCGGGCAGGAAGGACACGCGGTTCTGGCTGTGCGTGTAACCCAGACCCTGCATGCGCCGGTTGAAACCGGTGATGTTGCCCCGGTCAGGATCGACGATCACCACCTCGACCGTCGAGCAGGAGTGCTCGTCGATGAAGGCCGACAGCGCCTGCGGCTGGTTGCGGTCATAAAGCACGTCGCTGCCGATGATCAGATCGAACCGTCCCATGTCGCTCACCGCCCGCCCCCAGTTGCCGGTCCTGTACTTCATGGGCGGCAGATGGTTCAGGCGCAGGTTCTCCTTCAGGAAGGTCTCGGTCAGCGGGTGGCAGTCACTGGCGGTGACGTCGCCCCCGCGACGATGGATGACAAGGCTGGCCAGCGCCAGGCCACAACCGAGCTCCAGGATGCGCTTGCCGTCCAGTTCAAAGGTCTGCATGGCCTGCGCAAGGACCTGGCCTGAAGGCCAGAGCAAGCCGAACAGCGGCCACAGCGCCGACGAAATGCCAGCCTGCTCCGCCTCCCCTGCGGGATCGTGAAACTGCTGCCGGTCCAGCAGGGAGCGCATCCGAAGGTCCGCGCCGTTGCCGCGCACCGTTTCGAACTTCACCTCGTAACCGAGAGGCATCGGGCCGTCACCGGCAATGATGCGATTCAAATGGTTCAATCGTCCTGGGCGGCATCCAGCCCGGGAAACAACACCTCGGTGAACCCGAATCGGGTGAAATCGCGCATGCGCATCGGGTAGAGCGTGCCCGCCAGATGGTCGCACTCGTGTTGCACCACCCGGGCATGAAAGCCATCCACGGTGCGGTCGATCGGGTCGCCATACGGGTCAAAGCCGGTGTAGCGGACGCGCGACCACCGCGGCACCACGCCACGCAGGCCGGGCACCGACAGACAGCCCTCCCAGCCTTCCTCCTCGTCGTCGCCCACTGGCGTGACGACCGGATTGCACAACACCGTGCGCGGCACCAGCGGGGCGTCGGGGTAGCGCGGGTTGGGCGCATCGGTGCCGAAAACCACCAGCTGCAGGTCCACGCCGATCTGCGGCGCCGCCAGGCCGGCGCCATTGACCGCCGCCATGGTCTCCAGCAGGTCTCGCACCAGCTGGTGCAGTTCGTCCGAGTCGAATGCGGTGACCGGCTGGGCGACACGCAGCAGGCGCGCATCCCCCATCCTCAGAATTTCACGCACGGTCATCGGTCTTCTCCGGGTTCGGCGGGTCATCAACTCCCGCGCCGTCAAGCAGCGCGAACAGGCCAGCCTCGTCCAGCACCTTAACACCGAACTCTCGGGCTTTGTCCAGTTTGCTGCCGGCGTCGGCGCCGGCCACCACGTAGTGGGTCTTCTTGCTGACGGACCCTGCCACCTTGGCACCAGCGGCCTCCAGCCGGTCCTTGGCCTGATCACGGCTCAGTGTCGGCAGGGTCCCCGTCAGCACGACGGTCTTGCCCGCCAGCGGCTTCGGCGCCTGGGCGGTGCGCTCACCTTCGTCCCAGGTCATGCCGCAGGCGCGCAGTTGCTCCACCACCTCGCGGTTGTGCGGTTGGTCAAAGAACGTGCGAATGCTTTGCGCCACGATCGGGCCGACGTCAGGCACTTCAAGCAGTTGATCCAGCGTGGCCGCCATGACGGCGTCGAGTCCACCGAAGTGACGAGCCAGCGCCTTGGCCGTCGCATCACCCACATGGCGGATACCCAGGCCGAACAGGAAGCGTGGCAGGGTCGTCTGCTTCGACTTCTCCAGCGCCTGCAGGATGTTTTGTCCCGACTTCTCGGCCATGCGATCCAGGCTGGCCAGTGCAGTCAGGCCCAGGCGATACAGGTCGGGCAGGGTGTTGATGACGCCGGTGTCCACCAACTGGTCGACCAGCTTGTCACCGAGCCCTTCCACCTCCACCGCGCGACGCTGGGCGAAATGCAGCATGGCCTGCTTGCGTTGCGCGCTGCAAAACAGGCCGCCCGTGCAGCGGGTGTCAGCCTCACCCGGTTCGCGCACCGCCGCGCTGCCACAAACCGGACAGCGGTCGGGCATCGTGAACATCTGCGCACCAGCCGGACGCTTGTTTGCCAGCACCCCCACCACCTCGGGGATCACGTCGCCGGCCCGGCGCACGATCACCGTGTCGCCTACCCGCACGTCCTTGCGCCGCGCCTCGTCTTCGTTGTGCAGCGTCGCATTCGTCACGGTGACGCCGCCGACAAAAACCGGCGCCAGCTTGGCCACCGGCGTCAGCTTGCCGGTGCGCCCCACCTGCACGTCGATATCGAGCACCGTGGTCAGTTGCTCCTGCGCCGGGTACTTGTGCGCAATGGCCCAACGCGGCTCGCGGGTCACAAAACCCATCTGGCGCTGCAAAGCCAGGCTGTCCACTTTGTAGACCACCCCATCGATGTCGAATGGCAGGCTGTCGCGCAGCGCCCCGATGCGCTCGTGATATGCTATCAATTCGGTAGCACCTTGCGCCCTTTCGACGCTGGATACAACCGGAAAACCCCATGATTTCAGGGTTTGCAGCAGCTGGAAGTGGGTGTCGAACGCCGGTCCACCCAGCTCGGGCGGTGTGACCTCGCCCAGGCCATAGGCATAAAAGCTCAGAGGCCGCTGGGCGGCGATGGCCGGGTCGAGCTGGCGCACCGCACCCGCGGCCGCATTGCGCGGGTTGACGAAGGTTTTCTCGCCTTTCTCGCGTTGGCGCGCATTCAATGCCTCGAAATCGTCGCGGCGCATGTAGACCTCGCCTCGCACTTCCAGCACGGGTGGCACCGGAGGAACTGTCGCATCGCCAGGGGTCTCGATCCGCAGGGGGATCTGCCCGATGGTGCGCACATTCTGCGTGACATCCTCCCCCACCTCGCCGTCGCCGCGCGTGGCCGCCTGCACCAGCACACCCTGCTCGTAGCGCAGGTTCATTGCCAGTCCGTCAAACTTCAGCTCCGCGACGTACCCGACCGGGGGATCGGCATCGCCCAGTCCCAATTCCTTTCGAACCCGCGCGTCAAAGGCCTGCGCACCACTGGCGCCGGTGTCCGTCTCGGTCCGGATGCTGAGCATGGGCACGGCGTGGCGCACGCTGGCAAAGGCGTCCAGCACACGCCCACCGACGCGCAGGGTGGGTGAATCGGCCGTCTGCAGATGCGGGTGCGTGGCCTCCAGCGCCTGGAGCTCCTGAAAGAGCCGGTCGTACTCGGCATCGGGTATCTCCGGATCGTCCAGCGTGTAATAGCGATAGGCATGGTGGTGCAACTGCGCGCGCAAGGCCGCGGCCCGCGCGGCGGCAGCGTCCGGCCCGGGCTCGGCCGCCTCGAACAGATCAACGGTCACCATGAGCAAGCAGGTGTCGCCTGGAACGGGCAGACCAGGGTGCCATCACGAAAACAGCCGGCGCGCCTGCGGGGATCCGGCCGAGAGATCGCGTCCGTCCAGCGTGTCGTACAGCAGCTCCAGATCGGCGCCGATGGCGTCCAGCGATTCGGAACGGATGAGGTGGCCGTTGTCGTCGGTGATCACCCCATCCATGCCCGTGGCCAGTGCGCTGGCGGCCTCGCGCAGGCGCGCGAAGGGATGCTCGGCCCGCTGGACCTGCGGCACATCCAGGCTCAGGTGGATTTCGCGGATTGCCGACTGGTCGGGATCGTCGGAAAACGTGGCCTGCGGGTCGAAGGCCAGCCCCAGAATCGGCGGCAGACCCGGTTCGCTCGCCGGCAACACCATCCGTCCGGGAATGGCGCCCGCCACGAAACCCAGTCGTCCGGCCGCCTGGTGCAGATAGCCCGGGCTCCACGCCGCATTGCGGGCGCGCAGCGTGAACGCCAGATGCGCATCGTGCTCGCTGGCGAACTGGTCGAGCTCACGGGCCCGCGCGACCTCCTCGATCATGTCTGGGAACTCGGGCGCCCCATTGACGGCATCGGCGAAATCCTGCGCCTTCATGACGAACTCCGAATATTCGATCTCGTTGAGGTACCCGGTCCGGTTCGCCAGCTGCACGCCCGCCTGGAACGCCCGGTAGCGCTGGCCAGCCAGCGGCGTTTCCCAGACTCCGGTTCCGTCGTTCAGGCCTTCGATGGCAAACGGCTTGCTCCCGGCCCGCCGCGTGGGAGGCATGGCGGCCAGGGCCGCGTCGCCGGAAACCAGCCCTTCCAGTGCGATGGGCGAAATGACATCGATCAGGGCATCCAGACCCGGTTTGCGCTCGGGCTGCGGCAGCGGCAAACTGCCCAGGGGCCCGTCGAATCCAGGCTCCCTGCGCTCCTCCTCGACCGGAGCACCCGCCACTTCAGGCGCGCGTGTGCCGGGCTGCGGCTGCTTCGGCGCATTGCGGCGAGAAGTCCAGGCGCTGTGGGCCACCAGGGCGGCCAGCACCACGCCGCCAGCAACGGCCAGACTGATCTGGAGTGAGCTCATGGCTGTTTCACCGTTTCCTCAAAGGACTCATTCCAAGGCGGCCAGACCGACAGCCGACTCCATGTCCACGGCCACGATGCGCGAAACGCCCTGCTCCTGCATCGTCACGCCAATCAGCTGCTCGGCCATTTCCATGGCGATCTTGTTGTGGCTGATGAACAGGAACTGGGTTTCCCGGCTCATGCTGGTCACCAGCCGGGCGTAACGCTCGGTGTTGGCATCGTCCAGCGGCGCGTCGACCTCATCGAGCAGGCAGAACGGTGCCGGATTGAGCTGGAAGATCGCAAACACGAGCGCGATCGCGGTCAGGGCCTTTTCGCCGCCCGAGAGCAGGTGGATGGTCTGGTTCTTCTTGCCCGGCGGTTGCGCCAGCACCTGCACGCCGGAATCGAGGATCTCGTCGCCGGTCATCACGAGGCGCGCATTGCCCCCGCCGAACAGCTCGGGGAACATCCGGCCGAAGTGCTCGTTGACGACCTTGAAAGTACCGGCCAGCAACTCGCGCGTCTCGCCGTCGATCTTGCGGATCGCGTCCTCCAGCGTGTTCATGGCCTCGGTCAGGTCGGCGCTCTGCGCGTCCAGGAAGGACTTGCGCTCGCGCGCCGTGGTCAGCTCCTCCAGGGCAGCCAGGTTGACTGCGCCCAGCGCTGCGACCTCACGGTGCAGCCGGTCGATCTCGCCCTGCAGGCCCGCCAGCCGCACAGCGCCTTCGGCCACCGACCGTGCCACAGCCTCCAGGTCAGCCCCGGCGTCGGCGAGCAACTGGTTGTACTGCTCCAGCCCCAGACGGGCGGCCTGCTCCTTGAGCTGCAGGTCGGTGATGCGCTGGCGCATCGGATCGAGCTCGCGCTCCAGCTTCAGGCGGCGTTCGTCGCTGGCGCGCAACCGGGCGGTCAGGTCGTCGTAGGCGCTGCGTTGGGCGCCCAGCTGGGCCTCGCGCTCCAGCTTCAGCGCCAGTGCATCCTGCAAGCCCGCCTGCGCCGCCGCGTCGGTGAGGCGCGCGAGTTCCTCTTTCGCGCGCTGCTCGTCACTTTCCAGGCTGCCCGCCTGCTGCGCGGCGGTGTCAATGGCGCGGGCCAGTTCGGCCTGGCGCGCGGCCAGGCTGCGCTCGGCATAGGCCGCCTCCTGCGCTTGTCGTTCCAGGCTGCGCTGCTGTTCCCGGCAGGCCGCCAGCTTGCGTTCGGCCGCAATCACCTGTTCATCGAGCTGGGCGTGGCGCTCCTGGGTGTCCGCCAGCTGCATGTCGAGTTCTTCGAAGCGAGCCTCCGCGGTGACACGGCGCTCCTGCAGGGCTTCGAGCTGGGCCTCGACTTCAGCCAGGTCGGCGGCGATCTGCTCGCCGCGCGCGCGCGTCTGTTCCGCCAGCTGCGACAAGCGCAGCGTCTCCACCTGGAGCTCGTGGGCGCGCGAGCGGGCCTCGGAGGACTCGCGCCGGGCCGAAACCAGGCGCTGCGAGGCATCGGCATACGCCGCCTCGGCGCGCACCAGCGCGGCGCGGGACTCGTCCGTGATCAGGGCTTGCGCCCGTAGCTCACGCTCAAGATTTTCGATCTCCTGCGCCCTCGCCAGCAGGCCGGCCTGCTCACTGTCTGGCGCATAAAAGCTCACGCTGTGTCGCGTCACCGCATGGCCGCTGCGCACGAAGATGACCTCGCCGGGCTGCAGCCGCTCGCGCTCGGCCAGGGCTTCCTCCAGGCTCTGCGCTGCATGGCAGCCGTGCAACCAGTCCGACAGCAGCGCCTTCTGTCCCGCATCGTTGAGGCGCAGCAGGTCGGACAACCGCGCCAGGGCGGCCGGTTGCTCCGGTGCACCCGCCAGTGGCGGGCTGTAGAACGCCAGCTTGGCCGGCGGTCCATCGGCCGCAAAGGCGCGCACCATGTCCAGGCGCGAGACTTCGAGTGCGCCCAGGCGTTCGCGCAGCGCGGCTTCCAGGGCATTCTCCCAGCCGGGCTCGACGTGGATGCGGCTCCAAAGGCCTTGCAACGCGTCCAGCCCGTGTCTGGCCAGCCAGGGCTTGAGCTTGCCGTCGGTGCGCACTTTCTCCTGCAGCGCCTTGAGTGCCTCCAGGCGCGCCGACAGCGCGGCCTGCCGGCTGCTCTCGGCGTTGACCGCCTGCTGCCGTCCGCGCCGCTCGTCGTCAAGTTTGGGCACCTGGTCCTGCAGCTCATGCAGCCGCGCGTCCGCGGTCTCGGCGGCATCGTTCGCGGCGGCCAGCTGGCCTTGCAGGTTGAGCAGACGCTGCTCGTCCGGCGCGGCCAGTGCATTGCGATCCGCGCCGAGGCGCTCGCTGCGGGTGGTGAACTGGCGCCATTGCTCCTCAATGTTGCGCTGGTCGGCCGCCAGGACCTGGATCTGCTGCTGCACCTGGCTCACGCTGGAGCGCTGTTCGTTGGCGCGGCTCTGCGCCAGACGCAAGGATTCCTCCAGGTCCGGCAACACCTGCGCCTGATCCTCGACCTGTGCCGCCAGCATCACGGCCTTTTCCTGCGCCTGTGCCGCCTGCCCGGCCAGCGTTGTGGTTTCGACCTCGGCGTCCTGGCGGCGCGCGGCCCACTGCGCGGCCTGTTCCCTGAGCTGGGCCAGGCGGTGCTCGACGCGCTGGCGGCCTTCGACCACAAAGCGGATCTCGGCTTCCAGCCGCCCGACCTCGGCACTGGCCTCGTACAGCCTGCCCTGGGCCTGGTTCACCTGGTCGCCGGCCGCGTAGTGCGCCTGCCGAATGGTCTCCAGATCGGCCTCGATGTGCCGCAGGTCCGCCACACGTCCCTCAAGTTCATTGACCGCCTTGTCGGCCTCGGCCCGCACGCGCAATTGGTCCGCCTCGCTCTCGGCGCGGCGCAGGAACCACAACTGGTTCTGTTTCAGCGTGACGTCGGCCTGCAAGGCGTTGAAACGCTGAGCCACCGCGGCCTGCTTTTCGAGCTTGTCCAGATTGGCGTTGAGCTCGCGCAGGATGTCCTCGACCCGGGTCAGGTTCTCCCGCGTGTCCGACAGGCGGTTCTCGGTCTCGCGGCGGCGTTCCTTGTATTTGGAGACACCGGCGGCCTCTTCCAGGAACAGGCGCAACTCCTCCGGGCGCGACTCGATGATGCGGCTGATCGTGCCCTGGCCGATGATGGCGTAGGCGCGCGGACCGAGACCGGTGCCGAGGAACACGTCCTGCACGTCACGGCGGCGGACCGGCTGGTTGTTGATGTAGTAGCTGCTGGTGCCGTCGCGGGTCAATACGCGCTTGACGGCGATCTCGCCGAACTGGCCCCATTGGCCACCGGCCCGGTGGTCGCTGTTGTCGAACACCAGTTCGACGCTGGAGCGGCTGGCCGGCTTGCGGCTGGTCGTGCCATTGAAAATCACGTCCTGCATGGACTCGCCACGCAACTCCGACGCCTTGGATTCGCCCAGCACCCAGCGCACCGCATCCATGATGTTGGACTTGCCGCAGCCATTGGGCCCCACCACCCCGACCAGCTGGCCGGGCAGCAGGAAATTGGTGGGCTCGGCAAACGACTTGAACCCGGATAACTTGATCGAATTGAGACGCACCGTGACTTGCCCACCGTTCAGCAGCTATTGGCCAAGCTGTTGAATTCAAAAGAAATACGGCTGCAAAGACGGCAGCCGGACATGGCCAATGATACCGTGCGCAAGCCAAAACCGGCGCCCGCCCCGGATTGCTACCGTATTGATAGCATATGATGACCGTTCCACGATGGGATAGACCTTGAAACATCATGAAACCAGGCCCAAGGGCACCCATGCGGCGCGCGCGGGCGCAAGGACCGATAATCGACGCCTCATGAACCCTCTCCTGTCGCGCCTGCAGCCCTACCCCTTCGAGCGGTTGCGCCAGCTTTTCGCCACGGTCACGCCAAGCCCCGACTACCCGGCGATCAGCCTGGGGATTGGAGAGCCCCGGCACGCCACGCCCGAATTCATCAAGAGCGCCCTCACCGCGGCCTTGGGCACGGGACTGGCGTCCTACCCCGCCACGGCCGGCGAGCCGACCCTTCGCGAAGCCTGCGCGGCCTGGATGCAGCGGCGCTACGGTCTGGAGCTGAACCCGGCGACTCAGGTTCTGCCGGTCAACGGCTCGCGCGAGGCGCTGTTCGCGCTGGCCCAGACGGTGATTGA
This sequence comes from Candidatus Skiveiella danica, assembly GCF_022705245.1. NCBI lineage: Bacteria > Pseudomonadati > Pseudomonadota > Betaproteobacteria > Burkholderiales > Comamonadaceae > Candidatus Skiveiella > Candidatus Skiveiella danica. The sequence continues at coordinate 78,238 of NZ_JAKJEW010000015.1, forward strand.
CCCTGCCCGAGCCGGCGCCACCGTGGTGCACCCCAATCCGTTCTACCAGATCTACGAAGGCGCGGCCTTCCTTGCGGGCGCGCAACCGTACTACGCGCCCAGTGACCCATCGCGCAATTTCGCAGTGGACTGGGAGAGCGTGCCCGACGACGTCTGGGCCCGCACGCAATTGCTGTACGTGTGCTCTCCGGGCAACCCGACAGGCGCTGTCATGCCGCTGGCCGAATGGCAGAAGCTCTTCGAACTCAGCGATCGCCATGGGTTCGTGATCGCCTCCGACGAGTGCTACAGCGAGATCTATTTCCGCGACGAGCCCCCGCTGGGCGGCCTCGAAGCGGCCATGAAGCTAGGCCGCACCGACTTCCGCAACCTGATCGCCCTCACCAGCCTGTCCAAGCGCAGCAATGTGCCCGGCCTGCGCAGTGGCTTCGTGGCCGGCGATGCGGCGCTCATCAAGCCCTTTCTGCTCTACCGCACCTACCACGGCAGCGCCATGAGCCCCGTGGTGCAGGCCGCCAGCATTGCGGCCTGGAACGACGAGGCCCACGTGGTGGAAAACCGCCGCATGTACCGCGAAAAGTTCGCCGCCGTCACGCCCCTGCTGTCGGCCGTCATGGACGTGGCCCTGCCCGATGCGAGCTTTTACCTCTGGGCCGGCGTGCCTGCCGCCTGGCAGGGCAACGACACCGCCTTCGCGCGGGAATTGCTGGCTCAATACAATGTCACCGTGCTGCCGGGCAGCTACCTCGCGCGCGAAGCCGCCGGCCACAATCCTGGCCAGGGCCGCATCCGCATGGCACTGGTCGCAGAGACCGCGGAGTGCCTGGAGGCCGCCCGGCGCATCGTTCAGTTCATCCAATCCCGAGGCTGAGAGGCCCGATTTTTCGTCATGACCCAACAACTCCAGTCCCTCATCGATGACGCGTGGGAGAACCGCGCCAACCTGTCGCCGAAATCCGCGCCGACTGACGTGACGCAGGCCGTCGACGAGGTCCTTGCCGGCCTCAACAGCGGCGCCCTGCGCGTCGCCACCCGCCACGGCGTCGGCCAGTGGACCGTGCACCAGTGGATCAAGAAGGCGGTGCTGCTGTCGTTCCGCCTGAAGGACAACGAAGTGGTGCGCGCCGGTGACCTGGGCTTCTATGACAAGGTGCCCACCCGCTTCGCCCAGATGACGGCCGACGAGATGGCCGCCTCAGGCGTGCGCGTGGTGCCCCCGGCCGTGGCCCGGCGTGGCAGCTTTATCGCCAAGGGCGCGATTCTGATGCCCTCCTACGTGAACATCGGCGCCTACGTCGACGAAGGCACGATGGTGGACACCTGGGCAGCCGTCGGCTCCTGCGCCCAGATCGGCAAGAACGTGCACCTGTCCGGTGGCGTGGGCATCGGCGGCGTGCTGGAGCCGATGCAGGCCAACCCGACCATCATCGAAGACAACTGTTTCATCGGCGCCCGCTCGGAAATCGTCGAAGGCGTCATCGTCGAAGAGAACTCGGTGATCTCGATGGGTGTCTACATCGGTCAGAGCACCCGCATCTACGACCGCGCCACCGGCGAGGTCAGCTACGGCCGCATCCCGGCCGGCTCGGTGGTGGTGGCTGGCAACCTGCCCAGCGCGGACGGCAAATACAGTCTGTACTGCGCGGTCATCGTCAAGCGCGTGGACGCCCAGACCCGTGCCAAAACCAGCCTGAACGACCTGCTGCGGGATTGACATGGCCCCCACGCTTGTCGCTTCGCGTACAGCGCTGCCCCCCGAGGGGGCTCGCCTTGCTTGGGGCGGCCCGGCGCGGCGGCGGGCCGCTGCCTGCTTTCAGGCCGTTAAATCAAGGAGCTGATCATGAGCATGATGGACCGGATACTGCGGCTCATGGCCGAGCGCAAGGCGTCGGACGTCTACCTGTCGGCCCACGCGCCCGCGATCATCAAGATCAACGGCCAGTACATCCCGATGAACAGCCAGATCCTGCCGGTCGAGGCCACGGTCAACCTGCTGGCCGAAGTGGTACCCCCGAACCGGATCGAAGAACTCAAGGAGACCGGCGAACTCAACATGGCCATCCCGCTGGCCGACGTGGGCAATTTCCGGCTGAGCGCGATGCGCCAGCGCGGCACCTACGCGGCGGTGATCCGCTACATCTCATCGGAAATCCCGTCGCTGCCCACGCTGAATCTGCCCAACGTCCTGGCCGACCTGGTCATGGAAAAGCGCGGGCTGATCCTGATGGTCGGCGCCACCGGCGCGGGCAAGTCCACCACACTGGCCTCGATGCTGGACCACCGCAACGAGAACGTGATGGGCCACATCCTGACCATTGAGGATCCGGTGGAATTCGTGTTTCGCAACCGCAAGTCGGTGGTCAACCAGCGCGAGGTGGGCAGCGACACCGAGACACTGGCGATCGGCCTGAAGAATGCGCTGCGCCAGGCGCCGGACGTGATCATGATTGGCGAAATCCGCGACCGGGAGACCATGTCCGCCGCGATTGCCTACGCGCAGTCGGGGCACCTGTGCCTGTCAACCCTGCACGCCAACAACAGTTACCAGGCGCTGAACCGGATTCTCAGCTTCTACCCGGCCGAGGTGCGCCCGACCCTGCTCGGCGACCTGGGCTCGGCGCTCAAGGCCATCGTGTCCCAACGCCTGCTGCGCACCGTCCACAACACGCGGGTACCCGCCGTCGAGGTGATGCTGAACACCCGGTTGACGGCTGAGCTGATCGAACAGGGCAATTTCTCCGGGGTCAAGGAGGCCATGAACAACTCCCTGGCGGAAGGCTCCCAGACCTTCGAACAGGACATCGCCCGCCTCATCGTGGAAGGCCAGATCGATCGCAAGGAAGGCCTCGCCTACGCCGACTCGCCGACCAACCTGATGTGGCGGTTGCAGAACGACTTTGCCCGCCAGACCGCCCCTGAACAGCAGGCCGAGAGTCCGTCGAACGAGGCCTCCTTCACCGAGATCACGCTCGACGTCCATCACACCGCGTCCGACAAGGCGCCGGCCTGAGCCCGCCCCAACCTGCCTGCAACGTCTGCCGACATGTCCGCCACCCTGCGCCTCGCCGAACAACTGATCTCGCTGCCGTCCGTCACTCCGCTTGATGCGGGTTGCATCGAACTCATCGTGGCCCGCCTGCAGCCGCTCGGATTCGCCTGCGAGGTGTTCGAAAGCGGTCCAAAGGACTTTCGCGTCCGGAATTTGTGGGCCAAACGGCATCAGCCCAGCGTCAGACCGTCATCCCTCGCTACCAGGACCATAGCGTTTGCCGGTCATACCGATGTCGTCCCGACCGGACCGCTCACCCAGTGGCACAGTGACCCGTTCACCCCCACGCACCGCGATGGGCGGCTTTTCGGGCGCGGCGCCAGCGACATGAAGACCTCGCTGGCCGCGATGGTGGTGGCCACCGAGGAATTCCTCGCCGCGCAACCCGAGACCCCGCTGAACATCGCCTTCCTGCTCACCAGCGATGAAGAAGGACCCGCGGTGGATGGCACCGTGGTGGTCTGCGAAGCCTTGCGCCAGCGCGGCGAGGTGCCCGATTTCTGCATCGTCGGCGAGCCCACGTCCGTGCAGCGCACCGGCGACATGATCAAGAACGGGCGCCGCGGCACCATGAGCGGCAAGCTCACGGTCAAGGGTGTTCAGGGCCACATCGCCTACCCGCACCTCGCCCGCAACCCGATCCATCTGCTTGCCCCGGCACTGGCGGAGCTGGTTGCCGTCGAATGGGACGGCGGCAACACCTTCTTTCCGCCGACCACCTGGCAGGTCAGCAACATCCATGGCGGCACCGGTGCGAGCAACATCATTCCGGGCCATGTGGTCGTCGACTTCAATTTCCGCTTCTCCACCGAGTCCACGCCGCAGAGCCTGCAGCAGCGCCTGACCGAGGTGCTGCGACGCCACGGGCTCGACTTTGAACTGGCCTGGACGGTGGGAGGCCTGCCCTTTCTCACCACGCCGGGGACGCTGGTCGCCGCGGTGCAGACGGCCATTCGGGCCGAAACCGGAATCGAGACGCAGCTCTCCACCACCGGGGGCACCAGCGACGGACGCTTCATTGCGCAAATCTGCCCGCAGGTCATTGAGCTGGGCCCGCCCAACGCCACCATCCACATGATCGACGAACATGTGGTGGTCAGCGACATCGAGCCGCTGAAGAACATCTATCGCCGCGTGCTGGAGAACCTCCACGCCGGACTGCCGGCATGAGCGCGGAGGCCACCCGCCTCATCGAGCTGATCGACGACGCCGCCCGCCAGTTGACCGAGGCCGGCGTCTCTTACGGCCACGGCACGACCAACGCCTTCGACGAGGCGGCCTGGCTGGTGCTCTGGCGGCTGGGACTTCCCCTGGACACCCCGCTGGACGGGCCGGAGTCGGCCGCCGACCTCCCGGTGCAAGGCACCCAGCGCGAACAGGTGGCCGCCTTGGTGCGCGAGCGCATCGACACCCGCAAGCCCGCCGCCTACCTGACGCATGAGGCCTGGCTGCAGGGCGTGCCCTTCTACGTGGACGAGCGTGCCATCGTGCCGCGCAGCCTGATCGGCGAATTGCTGGCGCACCCCGAGCTCGGTGGCGGCATCGACCCCTGGCTGGGCGCCCACACGGCGCGCGTGCTCGATCTATGCACCGGCAACGGGAGCCTGGCGGTACTGGCCGCGATGGTCTACCCCGACGTCACCGTCGACGCCGCCGACATCTCGGCCGACGCCTTGGCCGTGGCCCGCATCAACGTGGACCGCCATGCGCTTCAGGACCGCATCCGGCTGATCGAGTCCGATAGCCTGGCGTCGGTTCCGGACCGCTACGACCTGATCCTTTGCAACCCGCCTTATGTCACTGCTGGCAGCATGGCCGCCCTGCCCGCCGAATACCAGGCCGAGCCCTCTTTGGCGCTTGCGGGGGGCGCAGACGGCATGGACTTCGTCCGCCAGCTGCTGCGCGAGGTCCCTGCACACCTCCAACCGGAGGGCGTGCTGGTCCTGGAAATCGGCAATGAACGCACCCATTTTGAATCCGCATTCCCGGCGCTGGAAGCCGTCTGGCTGGATACCAGCGCGGGCGACGACCAGGTCTTGCTGTTGACGCGCGACGCCCTGCATGCATGGCAGAACGCGCAACCGGCACAAATAGAAACCCCATGATCACTTTGAAGAACGTCGTCCTGCGCCGCGGTGCGAAGGTGCTGCTCGACGGCGCGTCCGTCACCATCAACCCGGGCGAGAAGGTCGGCCTCGTGGGACGCAACGGGGCCGGAAAGTCCTCGCTGTTCGCCCTTTTCAACGGCTCCCTGCATGAAGATGGCGGCGAATACTTCATTCCGGCCCAGTGGCGCATGGGTCAGGTGGCGCAGGACATGCCCGAAACCGAGCAATCTGCCACCGATTTTGTGGTCGAGGGCGATACCGCCCTGCTCGCCGCCCAGCAGGAAGTCACCGACGCGGAGGCAACCGACGACTACGACCGCATGGCGCACGCCTATACCGCGCTGCACGATGCCGGCGCCCACGACGCCGCCGCACGCGCGCAGGCGCTGATCCTGGGGCTGGGCTTCAAGACCAGCGAACTGGACAAGCCGGTGAACAGCTTCTCGGGCGGCTGGCGCATGCGCCTGCAACTGGCGCGCGCGCTGATGTGCCCGTCGGATCTGCTGCTGCTGGACGAGCCCACCAACCACCTCGACCTGGACGCCCTGGTCTGGCTGGAAGCCTGGCTCAAGCGCTACCCGGGCACGATGCTCGTCATCAGCCATGACCGGGAGTTCCTTGACGCGGTGACCGAGGTCACCGTGCATATCGAGGGCGCACGCCTGACCCGCTACGGCGGGAACTACAGCAAGTTCGAGGACCTGCGCGCCGAGCAGATGGCGCTGCAGCAGACCGCCTTTGCCAAGCAGCAGGAAAAGATCGCCCACCTGCAGAAGTTCATCGCCCGCTTCAAGGCCAAGGCCAGCAAGGCCAAGCAAGCGCAGAGCCGGGTCAAGGCGCTCGATCGGATGGAGAAGATCGGCCCCTTGCTGGCCGAAGCGGAGTTCACTTTCGAGTTCAAAGAGCCCGCCAACCTGCCCAACCCGATGCTGTCGATGCATGACGTGAACTTCGGTTACCCCCCGCCGGATGGGGCGCCCGAGGGTACGCCGCCGACGGTCATCGTGCGCAATGTCAACCGGTCCGTGCTGGCCGGCCAACGCATCGGCATTCTGGGCGCCAACGGCCAGGGCAAATCCACCCTGGTCAAGACCGTGGCACGCGCGCTCGCACCCCTTGGCGGCGAGATGATTGAAGGCAAGGGGTTGAACATCGGCTATTTCGCCCAGCAGGAGCTCGACGTGCTGCGGCCGGCCGACAACCCGCTTGAGCACATGATCCGTCTCGTCAAGGACCTGACCGCCACAGGCAAGATCAGCGGCCAGGCCACGCGCGAGCAGGACCTGCGCAGTTTTCTGGGCATGTTCAATTTCAGCGGCGACACGGTCAAGCAGGCCGTCGGCAGCATGAGCGGCGGCGAGAAGGCTCGCCTGGTGTTGTGCATGATCGTCTGGCAGCGCCCCAACCTGCTGCTGCTGGACGAACCGACCAACCACCTGGACCTGGCCACGCGCGAGGCGCTGTCCATGGCACTGAACGAGTTCGAAGGCACCGTGATGCTGGTCAGCCACGATCGTGCCCTGCTGCGCGCGGTCTGCGACGAGTTCTGGATGGTGTCGCGCGGAGGGGTTGAGCCCTTCGACGGCGACCTCGACGACTACCAACGCTATCTGCTGGACGAAGCCCGGCGCCAGAGGGAGGAGGCCCGCGAGTCCGCGCGTGAGGAGGCCGAGGCACGCAAGTCCCCGGCAAGGCCGGCCCCTGCCGCCATCGCACTCACAGCGCCGACCACTGGCTCCGGCCTGTCAGCCCAGGAACAGCGCAAGCGAGATGCCGCGCAACGAACCCAGCTTGCCGAAAAGGCAAGGCCCCTCAAGCGTGCGCTGGAACAGACCGAAGCCCGTATTGCCGAGCTCACGCTGGCAAAGGCCGATCTGGAACAGCGCCTGTGCGGTCCGTTGCCTGCCGCCGATTTGGCCGACGCCGGCCGTCAGCTGAAAGCTGCCAGTGCCGAACTGGACACGCTGGAAGGGGAATGGCTGGCCTTGAGCGAACAGCTGGAGCACACCCTGTCGGCCTGATGCGCATGGAAATCCCCGCGCAACGTCTGGCATTGCATCAGGGTACAGTGATGCTCTGACTCACTTTGAGAAGCAAAGCCACATGATGTCTCTTCTTGGAACCTTGTTCATCGGGCTGATCGTAGGCTTCATTGCCCGCGCGGTGAAGCCAGGCGACGACAAGCTGGGCTGGATCATGACAGCGCTGCTTGGCATTGCGGGCTCTTTCGTGGCGAACTACGTCGGAGCCGCATTGGGGCTGTACAAAGGCGGCGACGCCGCCGGGTTCATTGCCTCTGTGATCGGAGCAGTGGTATTGCTGTTTGTTTACGGCCTGATCAAAGACAAGTCAACCTGATTCCCGCCACCTATGCCTTCTGCGATTGACTTGGCGCGCGGGCATCCCGCATTGACAGAAGCCGTACAACGCGGACGCAAGATCCTCCATCGCCGGGCTTTGGTGGCCGCAGCGGCCGGCGCCGTGCCCGTACCCGGGCTTGACTGGGCCGTGGACGCGGCGCTGTTGTCCCGGATGATCCCGAAGATCAATGCTGAATTTGGCTTGATGCCCGACCAGTTGGACCGATTGACACCGCACGAACGAGAGCGGGTGCAAAAGGCTGTTGCGCTCGTAGGAACGGTGCTGATTGGGAAGTTCATCACACGCGATCTGGTGCTCAAGGCGGCGAAGACCGTCGGCCTGCGCCTCACTGCCGGACAGGCCGCGCGCTATGTGCCGCTGGCCGGTCAGGCGGTGTCCGCCCTGGTCGGTTACACCGCCATCCGCTATCTCGGGGAAGAACACCTGAAGGATTGCGTGCGAGTCGCCTTGAAGGCCGACCTGCGGTTGCCGAACCAGCCAAGTACCTGAAGGGTGTGCCCGGTGCGGATCACGCGAACTCCCGCATTGTTTTCGCCATGCTTGAAACAAAAAACCCCGCTATCGATTAGATAGCGGGGTTTTCATACTGTACTTGGTGGGACGTGCGGGGGTCGAACCCACGACAAACGGATTAAAAGTCCGATCCAGATGACCCTCCAAGCCGTTGATCCTTTTGAATAAATCCTTGTAAAACAATGTGTTACGGCGATTCAGTGAGTTCTCATGGTTGCATAGTGTTGCTTAGAATATACTAAAAGCTCTTAAATTGTCTTACATCCGCCCTTACATCTGGCAGGATGTAAGACCAACAAGGGGCTTACGTGGCAAAAGTTGCATTCACCGCAGGCCGGGTATCCGGGTTCAAGTGCCCTCCTGACAAGGCTCAGGCGTTTCTATGGGACGTGACCACGCGGGGGCTGGGGCTGCGGGCCACGCCTGCCGGGAAGCCGTCCTACGTGTTCCAGAGTGAGTTCCAAGGCAAGACGATCCGCCTGGTGATCGGTGCGCCGGACGCCTGGCGCATTCCGCAAGCGCAGGAAAAGGCCCGCCATCTCCAACGCATGATCGACCAAGGCACAGACCCGCGCACCCTCAAGCGCGACGCCTTGGCCGCTGCCGCTGAACAAGCGAAAGCTGCTGCCGAACGGATCGAGGCTGAGAAGGTCGCCGCCCTGACCGTGGGCGACGCGTGGGCAGTCTATCTGACCGAGCGCCGCCCAAAGTGGGGGGCGCGCCACTTTCAGGATCACATCGACAAGGCCGCACCGGGTGGCGTACCGTCAACCCGCAGGGGCTATGAGAAGCACCTGACCCAGCCGGGGCCGCTGGCCGCATTGATGCCCCTGCCCTTGCGTGACCTTGACGCGCCCACCATCGAGGCATGGGCCGCGAAGGAAGCCAAGACCCGCCCCACATCCGCCCGGCTGGCATGGCGGTTGCTGAAAGTGTTTCTGCGTTGGTGTGAGGATCAATCCCAGTATGCAGGCCTGCTGCCTGCGAAGAATCCAGCCAAGACCCAGAAGAGCCGCGAAGCCTTGGGCAAGGCCGCCGTGAAGAAGGACGTGCTCCAGCGTGGGCAACTGGCCGCATGGTTTGAAGCTGTGCGCCAGATACAGAACCCGGTGATTGCTGCTGCATTGCAAATCATGTTGCTGACGGGTGCCCGACCGGGTGAAGTGCTGGGACTGCGCTGGGACGATGTGAACACCCGCTGGAAAGGAATCAGCATCCGTGACAAGGTGGAGGGAACCCGAGAGATACCGGCAACGCCGTACGTGCTGCACCTGCTGGCAGGACTGCCCCGGCGCAACGAATGGGTATTCTCAAGCCCCACAAGCGCCGATGGTCGCCTGACCGTGGTGAACAACCCTCATACACGCGCCTGTCAAATCGCAGGGCTGGACGACCTCACGCCGCACGGCCTGCGCCGTTCGTTCAAGTCGCTGACCGAGTGGTTGGAAATACCCGCTGGCGTGGTGGCACAAATCATGGGTCACAAGCCCAGTGCGACCGCTGAAAAGCATTACACCGTCAGGCCGCTGGAACTGCTGGCGCTTCACCATGAAAAGATAGAGGCCTGGATTCTGGAACAGGCCGGGGTGCAATTCATCCCACGGGCTGAACCGGGCAGGCTGGCGCTCGCCACTTAAGCGAAATTATCAACGCATAGCGTTGAATCAGATACACTGTCAGTCGAAGGCGGGACGGCCACCCATTCATGAAAAATGGCCTCGTAAAACCAAAAGCTCTTGTCTAGAGCCGTTGAACTTCGCAACGAAACAGATTGCAGCAGCCGAAAGGCTGCTCCTGTTTTCGTTTTCTGGAGTTTCAACGATGGCACAAATCGCCGCACACGTCCCCCTTGAAGAAGAAGCCCGCCCGACTGTGAATACAGTGGCTGCGGCACATTACCTGCACCTGAGCCCGCAATACCTGCGACGGTGGGCATCTACTGAGTCGGGACCGATCCGCCCTATTCGCTTGCCAGGGTGTCGTGCCCTGCATTGGCGGGTTGCAGACATTCGCAATCTGCTGGGGGTGCCAGTATGAGTACCGCACAAATGGAAATGGTCGCCCCGACAGCGACCATTCCGAACCCAACTACACACGCGAATTTTACCGTTATCGAAAGTGGAGTGGAACAACCCGCATGGCTTCTGGCAGCCGTCACGAATGACGACTTCCTGACCGCCATCTTTGGAGACGAGTTCAGCGCGGCGTACCCAGTTGTTTGCAGAATCGAGGGTGACCCCACGGACTCCGAAATATGGCCGCCACAGAGGTGGCCCTGCGATACATCCGGCACGGGGCTGAACTGGTACACCGCGCCGGCCACGTTCCGCAGACACCCGCGTGGCGACTTCCGCGCTAAGAAGCAGCAGGCCGACATGGTGTATTGCGTGATGCTCGACGACGCGGGCAGCAGGTTCCCCCTGGAGCGCCTGGCCACCTGTCCACCGTCATGGATGATCGAAACCTCGCCGGGCAACTTTCAGGTGGGCTACATCTTCGATCAGCCAGTGAGCGCAAGTAGCGAAGTGGCTGACAGGTTGAACAAGGCCCTGATCGCCGCTGGCGTGTGCGACGCGGGCGCGACTGGTGGGGCAACCCGGTGGATTCGTCTGCCGGTGGCCGTCAACGGCAAGGCCAAGTATGGGTATCCGTCGCCACGGTGTAGGCTTGCACAGTGGAACCCCGAGCGGCGCTACAGCATCGGGCAGATGGTGGATCGCTTGGGGCTGACACTGCCCGTCGATGATCGCCCCCGGGTTGACACCACTCAGGCGCAACAGACGGGTGGTCCGGTGGACTGGGACCAAGTGCGCTCGGCACTGGATCACCTGGGCGCTGACTTTGACTACCCAGAGTGGGTCAATGTGCTGATGGCGCTGCAATCCACGGGGCACCCCGAGGCGTATCCGCTTGCGGTGGAGTGGAGCGCACGGGGCGCGAAATTCAAGGGCGAGTGGGATGTACGCAAGCACTGGGACAGCTTCAACGCTGGCAAGGCGGGCGGCATAACCATCGCAACCTTGTTCAAGATGGCATTGGATGCCGGGTGGATGCCACCGGCGCCAGATGTGAGCGGGATGTTCAAGCCGGTAGGAGAAACTCCCTGGCCCGCCCCCCTGCCGCTGCCCAAGCTGCCCCCTGTGCCAACATTCGACCTGGCACTACTGCCCGAGGCGATACGCCCCTGGATCGCTGACGTTGCCGAGCGCCTGCAAGTGCCGCCAGATATGCCCGCTGTGGCCGCTGTGGTGGCTCTATCTGCCACCATAGGCCTCGGGGTACAGATCAGGCCCAAGGCGCTGGACCCGTGGACTGTGGTGCCGAACCTTTGGGGCATGGTTGTCGCGCCACCGGGGTGGAAGAAGTCGCCTGCAATCGCTGAAGCAATGGCACCGCTGCACAAGTTGGAACGTGACGCCAACCATGAACATTCCACGGCGATGGCCGCGTGGCAGATGGAGGTTGACCAGACGGCACTGATGAACAGCGCGATCAAGTCAAAGGGGTTGCAGGCGCTCAAGAAAGACCCCGAGGCCAAGGCACCCGACCTGATACCCGAGCCGGTCGAGCCGGTCGCCAAACGTTATGTGGTGAACAACTTCACGCTTGAGGCGCTGGGCGAGGTGATGATCTCGAACCCGAACGGTGTGCTTGCCTTCGCTGACGAGTTGTATGGACTTCTCAAGATGGCAGACAAGCCGGGCAACGAGGAACTGCACAGCTTTCTGCTGACTGCATGGAACGGCAATGGTGGATTCACGTTCGACCGGATCGGTAGGGGTCAACGGTTCGTCGAGTTCTGCTGCATTGCTGTGCTGGGTGGCATTCAGCCGGGGCGCCTTGATGAGTACCTGACCAGCGGGGGTGCTGGTGGTGCTGTGGACAGTGGCTTTCTGAATCGTTTCCAGTTGATGACCTGGCCCGATCTGGACGCCGACTACCGCTACACCGACCGGACGCCCAACTACACCGCGAAGGCGGCTTACCAGGGGGTGTTCGACCGGTTGGCGGGTGCAACCCTGTTCCCTGACCTGTCCGGCACCACCAGCGCCAGCAGTGGGCAGGATGTGCGCCATTTCGATGGTGAGGCACAAGCGGTCTACCGCGAGTGGCTCGAAGCTCTGGAACGGCTTTGCCGCAGTGACACGCTGCCCCCGGTGATGACCTCGCACCTGTCCAAGTACGCAAGCCTTGTTCCATCGCTGGCGTTGATCTTCGCGGTGGCTGACCACGTGGGGGGGGCCATCCCTGTGCAGTATCTGCACCAGGCGATTGCATGGGCTGCCTACCTTCGCGGTCACGCTGAACGGGTCTTTGCCAGCAGCACGAACCCAGGGGCAACTCATGCCCGTGCCCTGCTGGCAAAGATCAGGACTGGTGCAATTGCCGATGGGTTCTCAGCACGGGATGTGTATCGAAACCAGTGGTCATTACTGGATCGGGAAGGCGTTGAGGCGGCAGTGGAAATGCTCTGCGATCTTGACCACTTGCGGCGGGTCGAAATAGTGCCCGCAGCCGGAGGCAGACCGTCGGCCGTGTTCAACATCAACCCGAAGTCAAAGGCGTGAATATTTGAAAACGTGGGGGGGTACCCCACTGACAAAACTGACAAAACTCAGCTTTCTGACGTTTCAGGGAGTTCTGGCAGTTATGGCAGTGCCTACCCCCCCCTCATTTCCAGAAATCAAAGGCGATCAACCATGAATGAACTCGAAGGCAACATGCCGGCCTTTCCCAAGGGGCAAAGCGTTTTCTACACCGGCAACGGTCCCTGGTTCCATGGTGCCGGCCACGTAGTCAGTTCTCAACCCGACCGCTGCGATGTTGTATCCGTCCGATGGGCAATCCGTCGCGATCAGGACTCCCCCAAGAGGGGGAAGGCGAGCATCTACTCGCTCTGCCCAGCGCCGCCCGTTTTCGTCGAGTGGCTCAAGACCATTCCCAAAGGGCTTCACGAATTGAATTGGAGCGCGCTCCAAGATGCCTTGGACGATGTATCGCTCGCAATGGAGGAAGGGTCGATCTGGACAGGTAACGGCTGCATCTTTGAAACACTGCGCGCGTTCAGTGCCTCGCCGTACCGGAGACCATCAAAGACCGTCGAGCGTTGGCTCGCTGCCCAGCCGGACCGGGAGCCCGACTACCCCGAGTGGCTGCTTCCCAAGGGATGGAAGCCACCGCCGCAAGTTACGTCCTCGTTGGATCACCAATAGTTATCCACATGTTATTCACAAAATTCCCTACGTGCACGCGCGCGAGGCTTTCCCAGTTCGTCGCTTGAACGCCCACTGGAAATGCCCCAGGGTACCCCACTGCCAAAACTGCCAAAACCCCGGGGAGCGGCAAGACAGTGGGCGCTGTCTCGGCGTTGAGGAAGGAACGCGACGGGGGATAGGTTGATCTGGGTCAGTGGCGAGGGTGGCACCCGGCGCACAATCAAAAAATTCTTTACAGCAGGGGTGGCAATCATGGCGAGCAAACAGAACGGGATCATCGGTCACCTGACACACCCGCAGACTTTGCCCAAACTGTGCGCTGCCTCCGCGATAACAAAGGCGCTTGCTATCGCATCCACAACCCTATTTTTTGGCATGCTGTCAGCTTGCGGCACGAACGAGGTGGTTCAGAAAGGATCATCGGTTTGGTCCGTGTCGGCGCAGTATGGCTCTGTGAATGGCAGCTTCGACAGAGCGCAAAAGGAAGCTCTCGAAAAGGGCAAGGCTTTTTGCGCTGCCAAGGGTGACGAATTCATTTTCATGGACGAGCAGAGGTCTGGCGTCCCTGGCTATTCCATGCAGGTGTCGACCATCACGTTTAGCTGTGGGCCTGATATTCGAACCCTACAGACGGCTGCGTCTTCCCAATGCAGAGACGAACTGAAATCACCCGAGCTGGACGCGATTCGAGGTAAGGTTGAGCTCGAACGTACCAATCCAGACGCGGCGCCACCGTTTCAGATTGCTGTTAACGACACATTCCCGACGAATGAAGAACGCGCCGTAATTGCCAAATGGGCAACCATACGTGACGAATGCGCGAAGAAGGCTAATGCGGTCCCATTTATCCCGCCAGGATCCAGTCCGATGCGGGTCACATTCCTGCAACAGGACAAGGCTTTTGCGACTTCCGCCCAAGGCAGGATAGGTGATTTGATCGTTTTCCTATATCAACAGAAATTGACCTATGGGGAGTTCGCAAAGAAGCGGTATGAAATATCCAGGGATGCCTATCAAGCGCAGTTGCAATTCCGTCAGTCGGTGCAGATTGCCGATCAGCAAAGACAGTTGCAGGCCCAGCAAATTGCAGAACAACAGTTCCAGAACAATCTCGCCGCTTTTTCGAACTACATGCAGATCGTAAACGCGCGGCAACCTTTGACCGTTCGACTTGACGGCAGCGTCAGGCTTCAATCTAACTGTGTAACCACAGGGAGTGGCAACTCCATAAGTACCACCTGCAAATAATTTGATCCCACGCCGCTGGCCGGAGTCAAACTCCGGTACGAATCGTGTAATGCCCCCTGAGCATCTGGAATTTTCAAAAAATTGTTTCCGACACCATCCAAAGCCAAACAACGATTGGCTTTGACCGGTACCCCCCGGTAGGGGGTGGGGGTCGGGTTTTTCTTTCCAGCATGACCGGCACACACTGGACAGCATCGACAAGCCACGGTAACAGGCCGTGAAGGCCCTTGGGGCGCTGGCTGTTGATGATGGGGCTTGGGGTGCCATCACACCCCTGGATCGCTCCAGAGTGGTCAGGCTGCTGGATGGGGGCCGAGTGCGCCCCCTGGATCGGCGTGAACGCGCCAGATGGCAGAAATCGTCTTACATCCGCCCTTACATCGCGCCGCAAACAAAAAAGCCTGCTACATATCTTGTAGCAGGCTTTCCTTACTGTACTTGGTGGGACGTGCGGGGGTCGAACCCACGACAAACGGATTAAAAGTCCGCTGCTCTACCAACTGAGCTAACGTCCCTGTGAGCCTCCTAGCGGAATTTCCACCTTCGGTTCAGCCTTAAATTATAGCGTCTTATTCATTGCTGTGACGGAGTCCTGGCAAGAAAATCGAGAATCCATCCGGCTGCGCACAGACCAAAAGTGGCAGTGACACTGACGACCGATCCGTAACCGTGGCAATTGAGTGAACCGTCGCCCTCGACGGCGCAGGATGCATCCGGCGGGACGACCGGCTCCCGGCTGAACACGCAAGGGATACCGATGGTCCTGCCTTCGCGGGGAGCCCCGTGATGCTTGCGCAACCGATAGCGCAGCTGGGCCAGCAAGGGATCGTGGGTCACTCGCGCCAGGTCGTCGATTTCAACCTTGTGGGCAAGCCGCTTGCCGCCTGCGGCCCCGGCACTGATAAAGCCCTTCTGGCCCTGTCGTGCCCAGCTTGCCATCGCCACCTTGGCTGCCACCTGATCACAAGCATCGATCATGGCATCGACCGGGCCATCCAGAAGCTGCGGCCAGTTCGCGGGCTCCACGAACGCTTCAATGCCGGTGACCTGACACTGCGGGTGAATCAATCCGATGCGCTCCTGCATGGCGCGCACCTTGGCCTGGCCGATCGTGGTTGAAAGCGCTTGCGCCTGACGGTTGATGTTGGATTCGGCAACATGGTCCAGGTCAACGAGCACGAGCTGTCCGACGCCGCTGCGTGCCAACGCCTCAGCAGCCCAGGAGCCCACCCCGCCGATGCCGACGACGGCGACGCGAGCCCGCCGGATGCGTGCCGCACCATCCACGCCAAAGAGCCGCTCCAGACCGCCAAAGCGGCGTTCAAGATCATGTGTCTCCGAGGAGGAATCGCTCAAACCGTTCGCTCCAATCGCCAGTTCTGGTATCTGAGCGCCATGACCGCGCCAAACATGATTGCCGCGACGGCGAGAAAACTGGATGCGCTAAGGGTTGACATACCGCTCAAACCCTGCCCCACGGTGCACCCCATCGCGGTGACACCTCCGATGCCCATCAGCATCGCACCGATCAAGTGGTTTGCCAGATCCTCTGTGCCACCGAATCCTTCCCACCGGAAATCTCCGGAAACAACGGCCTGGACGGCCGAACCCGCAATGACCCCGAGGACCGACACCACGGCAAGCGTCAGGACCTTGCTTCTGTCGCTGAACAGAATGATCCAGTCCAGCGCATAGGCCATGGGCGCCGTGAAAGAAAGCGCCTCCATGCGCCCGCTGTTCGTCGCAAGATAAGCTTCCTGCAGCGTCTCGGGATGCTCGACCACATGACCCAGGTTGCCACTCACCCACCACATGGCGATCACCGCTCCGCCAATGCCCACACCAGCGATGTAGTTCTCTGGATGACGGAAGCTGCGCTCGCGCGAAGCCCAGAAGATCAAGCCCCCGCCGATCACCATGGAAAGCGCGATTCCGGCGGCAGTCGCGGGGACGCCCAATGCACTGGCAGCCCAATCGGTCAGCGTGCTTCCCTGGCTCAGTTCAATCCCGACCCGCTCCACCGTCGCAACCCTGAGCACGGCAGTGATCCCCTTCAATGTGGCAAACGCCGCGACCCCCATGACCAGAAAGACCACGAAGGCCTTGAGGTTACCGCTACCGATACGCACCAGGGTCTTGCTGCCGCAACCTGAGCCGAGCACCATGCCCAACCCGAAGAGAAACCCACCGACCAGAGCCGAAAGCCAGAGCCAGCGGGTTGATGCGTAGATGCTCTTGGAGGGGTTGATCCAACCGCCATAGGCCAGGATCGAAAACCCGATCATGGCGACACCGACCGCCATGCCCCACTGGCGCATGCGCGTCCAGTCCCCGTAGCTGACAACGTCGCTGATCGCGCCCATGGTGCAAAACCGCGTGCGCTGCGTGATCGCGCCGAAGACCATCGACACCAGAAATCCGGCCCAAAGTACCTGAACAGTCAGCGCGGAGAGCGCAGTGGAGTGCATGAGCCGATTCTAGAGGGGCCTAAGCGCCTCGCGCCCCCCCAAAGTCCCGAAGGGTCAACGAAGCTTTGCCAACCGCTCCTTCGCGGCCTGTGCAGCCTCGGATTGAGGATGCAGTCGGATGAGATCCTCCAAGGTCCTGCGTGCCGCCTTGGTGTCCTTCAGTTCAATCTGGCAGTTTGCGATCGCCAGGATCGCCTCGGGCACGCGCGCATGTTCAGGCGCCAGCGTCAGCATGGCGCGAAAATTGGTGATGGCCTCTTTGTAATCACGCGTCGCGTATTGCGCGTTGCCCAGCCAGAACATCGCAGACGGGTAATAGCCGCTCTTGGGAAAGCGCTTGGCAAAGTCCAGGAAGGCAGCTTGTGCGGCCGGGAAATCACCCGTTCGAAACACCCCCATTGCGGCATCGAAATCTCGCTTTTCAGCAGGACTTGCGACGAACTCCCTCCCGTCCACGATCACCTTTTGCGGCTCCATCGACCGCAGGCGCTCGTCAAGGGACTGGCTTTGCGTGGTCTGTCTGCGCTGGGTTTCAGCGATCTCTCTGGACATCTGCTCGCCCTGCCCTCGCATCCGGGCCTGTTCGGTGCGCAAGGCTTCGATCTGGTTTTGAAGATCCAGCAGACTCCTGCGCAACTGATTGTTTTCGTCGGTCAGTTTCCTTTCAATCGCTTCGGCCGTCGCCTTCTGCGCCTCGACACGTTGGCGCAGATCGATGATGGCTTTTCGCGCCTCATCGTCACTGAACAATGCAGCCTGAACCCCAAGGGGGGCCAAGAGGCTCCCAGCGAAAAAGAGGCCCCGCAGCCCCCTGATCAACCACGTTTCAATCACCGGTATTTCACCTCAACCCGTCGGTTCTTGGCCAACGACGCTTCGTCCGAGCCCTGTGCGGCAGGCTTTTCCTTGCCGAAACTCACGGCTTCCAGTTGCCCACCGGACACGCCCAGGAGCGTCATCGCCCGAGCGACGGCTTCGGCACGGCGCTGCCCCAATGCAAGGTTGTATTCGCGTCCTCCGCGTTCATCGGTATGGCCTTCCAGCATCGCCTTGCGCTTGAGGTCTGCTCTCAGATAACGGGCTTGGTTTTCTACAACAGACTGGTACTCGGGCTTCACAACAAAACTGTCGTAGTCGAAATAGACCACGTTCGGACCAGCCGGACCCGCGCCATCCTGGCCGCCCTTGCCCAGATCCACTGCCGTCACCGCGCTCGCAGCGGCCCCACCAGCACCGGCACTGGAGCCGGTCGTAACCGCCGCACCGGCCTTGTCTTCAACCGGGACTGCGTCCAGTTTGACGTCGGACGCGCAACCCGCGAGGCATGCCGCCACCGCAATTGCCAGTAAAACTCTACTCATGCTTGTGCTCCTGCTGATAAATCATTTCTGGAACGGCCCCCAGCTCGGCTCGCGGATATCCCCATCCTGCCCCGCCAGTCTGGCCTTGATCTTTCCATCCAGTGTCGTCGTCATCAAGGCTTCACGCCCCTGATTCTGTGTGGCGTAAACGATGAGGCGGCTGTTCGGCGCGAAACTGGGGCTCTCGTCGGCCGCCGTGTCGGTAACTGCATTTACCGTTCCACTGGCCAGCTCCATGACCTGCAGTTTGAACGCCCCATTGACGCGGGACACATAGGCGAGCCAGCGCCCATCCGGACTGATCGCCGGCGAGATGTTGTAGGTGCCCGCAAACGTCACCCGCTCAGCCGCACCGCCACTGGCCGGCATACGGTAAATCTGCGGTGCCCCGCCGCGATCACTGACGAAGTAAATGCTGCGACCATCTGGAGAAAAGACCGGCTCGGTGTCAATGCCGGGGCTCTGCGTCAGTCGCCGCGGTTCACCCCCGCTGGCGTCCATCACATACAGCTGAGAGCCCCCGTCTCGGCTCAGGGTGAGCGCCACGGTGCGGCCATCCGGCGACCATGCGGGCGCGCTGTTGGAGCCACGGAAATTCGCCAGAAGGCGGCGTCGCCCCGTGGCCACGTCGTGGACATACACCACGGGCTTTCGGGCTTCGAACGACACATAGGCCAGCGAATCGCCGCCCGGCGACCATGCCGGCGAAATGATCGGCTCGGGGCTCGCCAAGGCCACCTGAGCGTTCTCCCCGTCGGCGTCAGCGACCCAGAGCGTGTGCTGCCGGCCACTCTTGGTGACATAGGCGATCCGCGTCGAAAAAACGCCTTTGTCTCCTGTCAGCTTCTCATGAATGTAGTCGGCAATCTTGTGCGAAACCAGGCGCAGGTCGCCGGCAGGCACCGTGTAGACCTGCCCGCCGAGATCCTGGCCGCGAACCACATCCCACAGCCGGAAACGCACGTCGTAGCGCCCGTCGGGCAGGCGGGTGACGCTGCCGGCCGCCAAGGAGTCGGCGCCACGCTGGCGCCACAACGGCAGGTCTGCGCGCGACCCTTCGTCCAGCGCCTGACCAGCCGCATCCATCAGCTTGAAATGCCCGCTGCGCTCCAGATCGGCCTGAATCACGCCGCTGATCTTGACCGGCGATTGGCCTTCCCCCCGAAAACCTGCGATCGCAATCGGCATCTGGGTCAGGCCCACGCCGGAGATCTCGACGCGGAACTGGGCCAAAGCCGACATCATCGATCCCCCTAGCAACACCCCCAGCAACAAGCGGCGCGGGATGGGAAAACGGTCGGTACAAATCATCTTCATCGGGTCGTGCAGGCAAATACATCCGTGAGCAAGGCCTCCATGGTACACACTGGTGATCGGCCCTCGTTACAAACTGCGTCGTTCGCAAGGGACAAAGGCACCTCAACCGTAGAATGCGCCCCATCCATGAACTCGAGTCCACCAGAAACCTCGACTGAGCAACGTTCGTTGGCCGCGCGCGTCATACGGTTGACCGCCTACTTTGGCCAGCAGCGCCACATCTGGGGCGTCGCCTTGCTGGCCTCGCTGGTGGCCGCGGCGACTGAGCCCATGATTCCGGCCTTGTTGAAATACCTCCTGGACCAGGGGTTCAACAGCGGGAAGATGCCGCTGTGGATGGTGCCCATCGGCCTGATGGGCTTGTTCGGGCTGCGCGGTGTGGCCAATTTTGTCGGGCAGTACGCCCTGGCCCGGGTCACCAATGACGGCATGATGGTGCTGCGACGCGCCATGTTCGCGCGCCTGCTCAATGCCGACATGAGCCTGTTTGCCCGCCAGTCGGCCAGCGCCTTGTCCAACACGGTGGTCTATGAAGTCCAGACCGGCGCCAACCTGCTGGTGACGGCGCTCATCGGCATGACCCGCGACGGCTTCACGCTGGTGGCCCTGCTGGGCTATCTGGTGTACCTGAACTGGAAGCTCACGCTCATCGTCGCGATGATGGGGCCCGGAGTCGCCTGGATCATGAAGGCACTCTCGAAGCGTCTCTATCAACTCACCAAGTCGAGCCAGAACGCCACCGATGAGCTGGCCTACGTGGTCGAAGAAAACGTGCTGGCCCATCGCATGGTGCGCCTGCACAGCGCCCAGGAAAGCCAGGCCTCCCGTTTCGACTCATTGAGCAGCCGCCTGCGCCGCCTGGCGCTCAAGTCCACGGTGGCCTCGGCGGCCATGACCCCGCTCACCCAGATGATCGCGGCCGCGGCGCTGTCGGCAGTCATCGGTGTCGCGCTCTGGCAGAGCCGGTCCGGTGGCGGCAACAGTGTCACCGTGGGCGACTTCGTGGCCTTCATCACGGCCATGCTCATGCTGATCACGCCGATCCGTCGCCTGGCCGAAATTGCGAATCCGATTACCCGGGCGGTCGCTGCACTGGAACGCGGCCTCGCGATGATGGATGACGTCCAGGCCGAAAAGGGCGGCACCCTGGACCCGGGGGCCGCCAAGGGCAACATTGAGCTGCGCGATGTCAGCGTAGCCTACCGCGAAGATCACTCACCCGCCCTCGACCACCTGAGCCTGAACGTTGCTCCCGGTGAAATCGTGGCGCTCGTCGGTCCTTCCGGGTCGGGCAAGACCACGCTGGTCAACCTGCTGATGCGCTTTGTGATGCCCCGTTCGGGCGACGTCCGGCTCGACGGGCACGACCTGACCCAATGGGACCTGGCCGCCCTGCGCTCCCAGTTCGCCATGGTCAGCCAGGACGTGGTGATGTTCAACGACACCGTCGCCGCCAACGTGGCGCTGGGCCAGGCGATCGACCGGGACCGGGTGAATGCGTGCCTGGACGCCGCCAACCTGTCGGAACACATCGCCGCGCTGCCCGAGGGGATGGACACGATCGTTGGGCACAACGCCACGCAACTCTCCGGTGGCCAGCGCCAGCGGCTGGCGATCGCACGCGCACTCTACAAGGACGCACCGATCCTGATCCTGGACGAAGCCACGTCCGCACTGGACACCGAGTCCGAGCGCCTGGTCCAGCAGGCTCTCCAACGCCTGATGGCGGGGCGCACCACCCTGATCATTGCCCACCGGCTGTCCACCATCGAGCATGCGGACCGCGTCGTGGTCATGGAACAGGGTCGCATCGCCGAACAGGGCAGCCACGAGGAACTCATGGCCATGGACGGCCTGTATGCCCGGCTGCAGCGCCACGGCTCCCTGACCGGCACCGAGACGGATCAGAGCAGCACGATGTCGTAGTGCTCCTGGCCCATCGCGGTCTCGCTCTGCAGCGAAACCGGCTTGCCGATGAAGTCACTCAGGCCCGCCAGATGCTGGCTTTCCTCGTCGAGCAGAAGTTCGATCACTCGGGGCGAAGCCACCACCCGAAACTCGCGCGGATTGAACTGCCGCGCTTCGCGCAGGATCTCACGCAGGATGTCGTAGGCCACGCTGCGCGCGGTCTTCACATGCCCCCGGCCCTGGCAGGCCTCGCAGGGCTCGGTCAGGATGTGGGCCAGCGATTCGCGCGTGCGCTTGCGCGTCATCTCCACCAGGCCAAGCTGCGAGAAGCTGCCCACCATGGTCTTCACGCGGTCGCGGGCGAGCTGCTTGCGGAACTCGGCCAACACGGCTTCGCGATGGTCTTCGCGCACCATGTCGATGAAATCAGCAATGATGATCCCGCCCAGATTGCGCAGGCGCAATTGCCGCGCGATGGCATGCGCAGCTTCGAGATTGGTCTTGAAGATGGTCTCGTCAAAACTCCGCGCACCGACAAAGCCGCCGGTATTGACGTCGACGGTGGTCAGCGCCTCGGTCTGCTCCACGATCAGATAGCCGCCCGACTTGAGTTCCACTCGGCGGCCCAGCGCGCGGGCGATCTCTTCATCGATGGAGAACAGGTCGAAAATGGGTCGCTCGCCCTTGTAATGCTGCAGCTTGGCCGCTGCCGCCGGCATGAATTCGCGGCCGAAAACCATCAGGGCATCAAACTGTTCACGCGAGTCCAGTCGAATGACCTGGGTGATATCACCCACCATGTCCCGCAGTACCCGCTGCAGCAGGTTGAGATCCTGGTGCAGCAAGGACAAGGGTGGCTGACGGACCGACGCATCCTTGATCCGCGCCCAGGCCTTGCGCAAGTAGGCCACGTCCTCGGCCAGTTCAGCGTCGCTGGCATCCTCGCCGTTGGTGCGCAGGATGAAGCCGCCGCCCGTCTCACCGGCCAGCGTCTGCAGGCGCGCACGCAACGACTCCCGCTGCGCGGTCGGGATCTTTTGCGAGACGCCGATGTGGTTGTCCTGCGGCAGGAACACCAGCAGGCGC
>NZ_JAKJEW010000160.1:0-575 GCF_022705245.1 Candidatus Skiveiella danica
TTCGAAGACGCGCGCATGAAGTTTGATGTGCGCTACTACCTCATTGCCATTCTCTTCATCTTGTTCGATCTGGAAACCGCCTTCCTGTTCCCTTGGGCGGTTGCGCTCAAGGAGCTGGGTTTGTTTGGTTTTCTCGTGGGTCTTGAGTTCGTGGTCATCCTGACCATTGGCTTTGCGTACATGTGGAAAAAGGGTGCCCTGGATTGGGAGTGACACGATGATTGAAGGCGTTCTCAAAGAGGGGTTCATCACCACGAGTTACGACTCGGTGGTGAACTGGGCGAAGACGGGGTCGATCTGGCCCATGACCTTCGGCCTGGCATGCTGCGCGGTCGAAATGATGCACGTGACCGCAGCGCGTTATGACATCAGCCGGTTTGGTGCGGAGGTGTTTCGCCCCAGTCCGCGCCAGTCTGACCTGATCATTGTTGCGGGCACGCTTTGCAACAAGATGGCACCGGCCTTTCGCAAGGTTTACGACCAGATGAGCGAGCCGCGCTGGGTGCTTTCGATGGGCTCATGCGCCAACGGCGGGGGCTATTACCACTACAGTTATTCGGTGGTGCGAGGGTGTG
>NZ_JAKJEW010000161.1:0-267 GCF_022705245.1 Candidatus Skiveiella danica
TGGTATTATATGCAAAGAGTGGGGTTTAACGGAGCAAGCAACAACTGAACCGCCGTACTGCCTTCTGCTCTCTTGAATACACGTGGGAAAGGAGTTTGTATGCCAAAAATTGAACGGGCACTGGTCAGTGTCACCGATAAGGGGGGTCTCGTAGATTTCATCAAGGAACTCGCATCGTTCGGCGTGGAGATCATCTCGACCGGAGGTACGGCGAAAATCCTGCGGGAAAACGGTGTGAAGGTTGTGGACATATCCGACTATACGGGG
>NZ_JAKJEW010000161.1:332-575 GCF_022705245.1 Candidatus Skiveiella danica
CAACCCCGAGCACATGGAATCCATGAAAAAAGAGGGCATCAAGCCCATCGACATGCTCGTGGTCAATCTGTACCGGTTCGAGGATACGGTGGCCTCGGGAGCCCCGCTCGAGCACGCGATCGAGAACATCGACATCGGCGGACCGGCCATGGTGCGCGCGGCATCGAAGAATTACCCGTACGTCACCGTGGTCACCGATCCTGCGGACTACGGCCGCATCATCGAGGAAATGAAGAGCACCGG
>NZ_JAKJEW010000162.1:0-575 GCF_022705245.1 Candidatus Skiveiella danica
CCTGTACCCGGCGTTGGCGACGGATTCCGACGGGGTGCCGCTGACCGGCACCGACGAGTACACGTTGACCTTCCCGCCCGGTCAGTTACCGCCGGTGAACGCGTTCTGGTCGGTGACGATGTATGACCAGACCTTCAATTTCATCGACAACGCGATCAACCGCTACGCCGTGGGGGACCGCACCACGAGCCTGAAGTTCGACGCCGACGGCAGCCTGCCGATCTACATCCAGAAAGACAGGCCGAGCGATGACAAGGTCGGCAACTGGCTGCCTTCCGGCGCCGGCAACTTCCACCTCGTGCTGCGGGCGTACTGGCCGAAGGCCGACATCATCGATGGCAAGTGGCTGCCGCCCGGCGTCCAGCGCGTCGAGTAGGAGCCAGCATGAAGAGCCCTGCGCTTGCCATGACCGCGGCAGCACTGATGCTGGCCGCCTGTGCCGCACCGACGCCGCTGCCCACCACCAACCAGGCCGAACTGAAAGGCCCGCGTCCTGGCATGGTGCCGGGCTACCTGAAGCCGCCTGAGGTGCTGGACGCCATCGCGGTGGTCGCCCCGCCGCCCAAGCCCGGTTC
>NZ_JAKJEW010000163.1:0-571 GCF_022705245.1 Candidatus Skiveiella danica
GTAGTCGAGCAGCTGGCCATTGACGCCGATGGGCCGAAGCGCCGCGAGTTTCTGGCTCGGCTGCAGGGGCAGGTCACCGCACGGGGTGTGGTGGATGTCCTGCACAACGGCATCAAGCACGGTCCGGCATCGGTGGACCTATTCTACGGCACCCCGTCTCCAGGTAACATCCAGGCTGCTCAGCGCTACGGCGCCAACGTGTTCAGCGTCACTCGACAACTGCGCTATAGCCGCGATGAGGCTGGACTAGCCCTGGATCTGTGCCTGTTCATCAATGGCCTTCCGGTGGTCACATTTGAGCTCAAGAACCGCCTTACCAAGCAGACCGTTGATGACGCCGTGCTATTCCGTTTCGGGCGCTGCCTCGCGCACTTCGCCGTAGACGATCAGGAGGTTCGGTTCTGCACACATCTCAAGGGGGAGGACTCTTGGTTCCTGCCATTCGACAAAGGATACAACGACGGCGCGGGCAACCCGCCCAACCCTGATGGCATCAAGACCGACTACCTCTGGCGCAGCGCGCTCACTCCCGAAGGGCTCACCGACATCATCGAGAACTACGCGCAGGTAG
>NZ_JAKJEW010000164.1:0-571 GCF_022705245.1 Candidatus Skiveiella danica
TGTCGACGCCGAGATCCTTGTGCGGCAGTTCGGCCGGGCTGCGGATGGCGGTGACCTTGATGCCCTTGCCGTTCACCTTGATGACGTCGCCATCGACTTCGACCGTGCCCGGAAACCGGCCATGGACGCTGTCGAAGCGCATCAGGTGCGCGTTTGTTTCGACCGGGCCCAGGTCGTTGATGGCGACGACCTCGATGTCCGTGCGCCCGGCCTCGACGATGGCGCGCAGCACGTTGCGCCCAATGCGTCCAAACCCGTTGATCGCTACGCGCACCGTCATCTTTTGCTCCATTCAGTCAGCAGCCGGAAAAGGGGCCAGTGTCCTACCTGCTCCGGGCGCGAGCGTCCAGGCGAGGTCCTGTGTGGGGCGATTTGGCCGCTTGCGGATCGCCTGATTGCCCCTGCGGCACGCCTTTCTCGTTTCTTAACCCATCGATTCAAGAGTGCGTCGGTCCGCGCTTGGCGGCCGATCGAGGGGTTGAAACGATGATGGCGGGGGCGCCGGTTCTGCGCGTGGCGCGGCCCAGCGACAATCTTGAGGCCCTTTTGCCCTTTTACCGTGACGGGTTGG
>NZ_JAKJEW010000165.1:0-569 GCF_022705245.1 Candidatus Skiveiella danica
CGCTTATAGTCGAACGGGATGTACCCTACCTGGCTGCTGGTGGAATCGCGATATTCCCCGGTAAGACGGTAGGTGAGATAGCCGGAAAGGAAGAGATACTTGTAGGTTTTTTTCCAGATCTCCCGCTGGTTGTGGGCCAGCCACACGGCCTCCGCCTCGGCCTGGAAGTAGGCGACGGTCTCCCGCATGCCGGAGAGACGGAAGGCCATTCCCCAGAGCCCGCCCAGGGGTTTCAGCCCCTCGGTGCGCCGCTGGTCGAGCCAGACGATGGCGGGGCGTAGGGGTCGGCCCTCCCGGTCGAGGTTGACGACGGTGGCCCGCTGGGTCGTCAGGGCAACGCCGGCCAGGGCTTCGGGACGGATGTCCGTTTCCTCCCAGAGCTGCCGGCAGGCCCGGCAGAGGGCCTGCCAGAAGTAGTCCGGGTCCTGTTCCGCCCAACCCGGCTGCCGGGAAAAATAGGGTTCGATCATCACCCTGGTTTTGGCCCGGAGATTCCCCCGGGGATCGAAGATCAGGGCCCGGATGCTCTGGGTGCCGTTGTCGATGGCCAGGATCAGTTCACCCATGAC
>NZ_JAKJEW010000166.1:0-569 GCF_022705245.1 Candidatus Skiveiella danica
GGCCGGGGTAGTAGGGCGTGCCCGTCGCGACGGTCACGGAAAAGCCGCAGCCCTGCAGGTATTCCGCCATCGCCCGGAAGATCTGGCCGGTGGACGCCACCTCGGGCGGGTACTGCTGGTTGATGATCGTCAGCTTTGGCATGCGGGTGTCTCCTTACGTCAAGAGATGGACCGCTCGGCGCTTTTTTGCTTGGCGGCACGCGCCTGCTCGTCGATCTCCTCATCAAACTCGGTCGCGCCCTCGCGCACGCCGCGCGCGGTCAGCACGCAAAAGGCCGTAAACGCGAGGATCTTCAGGTCAAGCCCCAGGGAAGTGTTTCGCGGCCGTTTACCTGCGCCCAGCCGGTGATGCCGGGGCGTACGGCGTACGCGCCGCGCTGCATGCGCTCCTCGTGGATGCCCTTTTCCTCGGGCACCAGCGGGCGCGGGCCGATCAGGCTCATGTCGCCGCGCAGCACGTTCAATAGCTGCGGCAGTTCATCCAGGCTGGTTTTGCGAAGGAAGTGGCCGATGCGCGTGATGTGCGCGTCCGGGTTTTGCAGTTCGGCGGTGGCCACGCTCTTTGGCGC
>NZ_JAKJEW010000167.1:0-568 GCF_022705245.1 Candidatus Skiveiella danica
TGCTTCACTTACATTGCCATTGCGGCACTCACACTCAATTAAACAAAAAGCAACAAAACCAATACTACAAGAAATGTGACGCCTAGGGTCAGCATGATCTCGTTTCTTACAATTTTCTTCATTACTTATGAATGTTGGATTTTTTAAACGCGGCAAATGTAGAAAACATTTTGATTGAAGAAACCAATAAGAGAGGAAAAGAACATTTTACCGGACAAAACCACCTTTATTCTCAAAAATTAACTGCGTGACTGAAATTGGCAGCGCAACTGAAATTAATGCGACTGAAATTGACAGCGCAACTGAAATTAATGCGACAGAAACTAGCAGCGCAACCGGCAAAAAAAGGTCACAACGAATGGCTGTGACCTGAAAAAAAACGTACACAAAATATAAATACGAAATTGGAGCTCAAATTTGTTCTATCACCAGCTCCAGCACCAGCACCAGCACCAGCTCCAGCACCAGCACCAGCACCAGCACCAACAGCACCCGCGCGTTCTCATATGCTCCGCTTTTTCTGCAGCTGGCAGTGGAGATCGACGGCCAGGATGGCCAGGACGGCCAG
>NZ_JAKJEW010000168.1:0-237 GCF_022705245.1 Candidatus Skiveiella danica
TCGTGGGCATTGGCCGCTGTGGTCGCTACCGTGTGCACCAGGCCCGAATCGGCGTCTACGCCAATGTGAATACGAAGGGACTTCCCGCTTCCAGGTGACGGCGCTGCTGTGCCATGGTTTGTTTTGCGGACAGTCACCCTCAACCCCCAAACGGAAGGAGAAGCGTCATGAACACGGTTATCCGAGTTGGTATCGACCTGGCCAAGTATCTGATACAGGTTCATGCGGTGGATGCTT
>NZ_JAKJEW010000168.1:274-567 GCF_022705245.1 Candidatus Skiveiella danica
CCAATCGAGCCTTGAAGCGCGGGAAGTTCCTGCTCTGGTGCGCAGATCTGCCGGCCGGTTGTGTGATCGCAATGGAGGCCTGCAGCGGAGCCCATCACTGCAGCCGCAAGCTGATTGATCGTGGATTCGATGCCCGGATCATTCCGGGCTCCTCGGTGGCTCCCTATCGGATTCAAGGCCGCACTGGCAAAAACGATGCGAACGATGCAGCTGCCGTCTGTGAGGCTGCCTCCAGGCCCCACATGAACTTCGTACCACCAAAAACACTGGCGCAGCAAGGCATGCTCTGTGTG
>NZ_JAKJEW010000169.1:0-236 GCF_022705245.1 Candidatus Skiveiella danica
AACGCCTCAGGGAAAGCAACCGGAATTTGGAAGAAGCCACGGCGCGCGCGAGCGCCATAGCTGCCGCCGCGGAGATGGCCAGCTTGGCGAAAAGCGAATTTCTGGCGAAGATGAGCCACGAAATCCGCACGCCGATGAACGCCATCATTGGCATGAGTGGATTGTTGAAAGACAGCCTCCTTACCCCGGACCAGGTTGAATTCGTTGAAACGATCTCATCCAGCGGCAATCAGCTG
>NZ_JAKJEW010000169.1:267-566 GCF_022705245.1 Candidatus Skiveiella danica
TCGAAAACGCCCTTGAAATCGTCCGGATAAAGGCCGTGGAAAAAGACCTTGAGCTCGCCTGCGAAATTCAAAACGAGGTGCCTTCGGCAATCATCGGAGACCCCAATCGCGTCAGCCAGGTGCTCATCAATCTGCTTTCCAACGCGATAAAGTTCACGGAAACTGGAGAGGTTTCCCTCCTGGTCAGCCGCGGTCAGGCTGCCAGGCCAGTTAATGGCAATGTGGAAATTCAGTTTTCAGTGCGCGATACCGGCATCGGCATTGCAGCAGACCAGGTTGCAAAGCTTTTCCAGCCCTTC